>NZ_JAVRBF010000520.1:0-327 GCF_032436805.1 Streptomyces sp. P17
CAGGCCAAGGTAGGTAATCTCATCGCCTTGCAGGCATTCAGTCCGGGCCGAGGCTGGAAGCAGGTTGCCGCGAATGAAAACCGGCTTTGCCACATCGCCTTTCTGCGTACTGAAGAATGACGGCAGGACCGGAGACTTAGTCTTAGTCCAATCCAATAGCTTTCGTTCGATAGCGGCTCGCGCCATTGCATGGCTCATTTCGCCACCCTCGATACAGCATTTTGCACGATGTTATTAAATCTAGCCAAAGTGATACGAATCATGCCATTTGGTGCTTGTTTAGATGAACCATACTCAAGAAACGGGACGTGCGGCGTGGCATTGGTG
>NZ_JAVRBF010000521.1:0-326 GCF_032436805.1 Streptomyces sp. P17
TTGATCCTTCTTGGCGTTGTGCATTCGACGCTCAAGTTCATTTGCCCAGGAGAGATTCGGCCAGCCAGCCAGAACCTCAGCACACTCCTTCTTCAGGGTGTCCGCAAAGGCCACGCGATGCACCTTCAGGCCATTGGCCTCGATGTGCTCGATGAGGGTGTCCTTACCGGACTTCCCCCGGATGCTGTTGAGGGCGAGGATCGGCTTAGACACGGACGACATCCTCCGGGCTGCGCAAGGCGAACTCCCAGTCAGCTCGATTGGGGCGACCGAAGCGAATCTCTACGGTCTTCGGGAGCACCCGAGTGACGGTGCCCACGGTCATG
>NZ_JAVRBF010000522.1:0-326 GCF_032436805.1 Streptomyces sp. P17
ACGTTTACTTACACCTTTCGTCTCCCTGGTCTTCTAGGTAACTGATGATGCTCTACCAACGCCAATCAGGTTTTACCCTTGTCGAGCTAATGGTTGCTATGGCAATTGGCACCCTGATTACTCTAGGCGCCGGACAGCTTTTTTTGACCACATTTCAAACCTTTAAAAAAGTAGACGAGCTAAGCCGAAAGCAGGAGTCGCTTGTTTTTTTTTAAGGCGTAATTATACAAGATATACCGGCTGCAATAAATGTTTTCGTTGAGTGGGGTGCAGCAGCGATTGGAATTTTAGTTTATTATGCGGGTGGTGGATGGGGTGAAGATGAG
>NZ_JAVRBF010000523.1:0-325 GCF_032436805.1 Streptomyces sp. P17
TGATGGCCGCTGTGTGGCGGCCAATGCGGCCGATTTTTCGGCCAGGGTGTGGGCAAGTGATTGCACTATCTCGTCTTTGCGCCGCAGCTGCTCGGCGCTGGGCTTTTGATGTCGATACTCAATCATCAGCGGCTCGGGCGGCGGCGGCATAGCCTTGAGCAGCGCCGCCGGTGCCGGCCATGCTTCGGCGGTGGCAGCCAGCGTGGCAAAGGCCGTCTGAAAGCGCGGCGCATCCTCATCGCGCCATGCTTTGCCGCTGGTGAGCGCGATTTCCCACGCCGCCGCCGTGGCCGCAATGGCATCAGCGGCGGGCGTGCCGGGCAGG
>NZ_JAVRBF010000524.1:0-325 GCF_032436805.1 Streptomyces sp. P17
CGTCCCGCAGAGCCCGCTGATATCTCAGCTCGCCCTCCACGCTCGCGCGGATGACGCCGGCGAGCTGGGGGTCCATGCCCTCATCCTCTGCCGTGTCCAGCAGATCGGTGGCGGCGGCGTACGCCTGACGGGCCTCGGTGAGGGCCTGCGACGCGACGCGCTTCTCGCGGCGGATGCGGTTGAGCATGTCCCGGGTGGTCTCGATCTCGTCGCCGTCGAACAGGGCCGCGCAGTAGGCGCGGGCCGCGCCGTACGAGGCGGCGGTGTGGTCGGCGGTAGCGGTGGCGTAGGACCGCATCTCGCTCCATGTGGTGGTCATCATCTG
>NZ_JAVRBF010000525.1:0-325 GCF_032436805.1 Streptomyces sp. P17
TACAAGCTCATGTTGAAGGCTCTTACCAAAAACTATGGCAAGCACTAACACTGTCAGCCACCATTCCTAGTGCTTCAGTGGCTAAAGCCATTTTGGATGATTTATTGGAGGCAAATAAGGACTATTGGACTGAATTAAAATAATCCGTGGTAGGTAATGATTGCTCCTCACTTCCGTGAGGGGCAAGTTAAGTGACATTCATTAAGTGATTGATTAAACGCTCCCACTCACGTTCTTCATCCCCGCGCAGGCGGGGATCCATTCCGCCGAAAACGCCAAGTGACGAGCGCAGGTGCGAGACTACCCCTTAGCGCCATATAAATTT
>NZ_JAVRBF010000526.1:0-325 GCF_032436805.1 Streptomyces sp. P17
TTTATATCGGCGATGACGAAAAAGAGGAGACGACAAAATGACATCTTCTATAAATAATCAAGATGTTATAGCCTTAAGCGAACAGGAAATCACCAGTAATTTAGCCTCTAATCAGAAAGAACAAATATTGAAAGGGTTATTTAGAGGTAGTATTGGCTTTCTGATCGCTCCACCTGATTCGGGAAAAAGTTATCTCGCTCTTTCAATTGCTTATGAAATGGCGTTACCAGAATATCCACTAATCGGGGTAAGCCATAGTAATAACAAAGCGCTTAAAACGTTAATCTGGCCAATTGAAGATTCATTACCTGGAACTCTACCTCGC
>NZ_JAVRBF010000527.1:0-323 GCF_032436805.1 Streptomyces sp. P17
GCCGCGGCGGGGGTGCAGTCCCCGTTCATTCCCCGCGCAAAGATCTCGCCAGCACAGGCGCGGTCGGTTGCGTTGGAAATCATGGTGCGTGTCCAGGTGGCATGGGTCAAAGCCATAAGCGCGTCGATTGAGCGTGCCGAGATCCCAGCGTTCTTGAGTGCGATGACGACGCGGGCGATGATGACCTGAACCTCGGCCAGATCGCGCTGTGCCTGGACAACGGCGCGGTCCGGCTCACTGAGCGCCGCCTTGAGGAACGGGCCATAGGTGTCATCAATCGCCTTGCGGATTCGTTTCTCAGCCGCCGGCCAGTCGTAATGGGC
>NZ_JAVRBF010000047.1:0-69588 GCF_032436805.1 Streptomyces sp. P17
CCAGGAGGCCGCGCACGGCATGAGGGAGGACGCCGGTACGACCCTGACGGCCCTGCTGTGGACGGGCTCCGGTCTTGCCCTCGTCAACCTCCTGGAGGAGGCGCTCCAGGAGGCCGCGCACGGCATGAGGGAGGACGCCGGTACGACCCTGACGGCCCTGCTGTGGACGGGCTCCGGTCTTGTCCTCGTCCACATCGGCGACTCGCGGGCGTATCTGCTGCGTCACGGGGGCCTGTTCCGGATCACCCACGATCACACGGTGGTGCAGTCCCTGATCGACGAGGGCCGTCTGACCCCGGAGGAGGCCGTGACCCACCCGCAGCGCGCCCTGCTCCTGAAGTCCCTCTCCCCGGCGGCGGAGCGCCCGGATCTCCGCCTCCAGGACGCCGCACCTGGGGACCGGCTACCTGCTCTGCTCCGACGGCCTCTCCACGGTGGTCCCCGACGCCCGTATCCGCGACATCCTCACCACGGCCCCCGACCCGGACACCGGGGCCCGGTCCCTGATCGCCGCGGCGAACGAGGCGGGCGGCCCGGACAACGTCAGCTGTGTGGTGGCGGATGCGGTGGAGACGGGGGTCTGACGCTCACCTCACCGCCTCCTCCACCACGTCCAGCACCATCTGCGGCACCCCCTCCGCACCGAGCTGCCGCAGGACCAGCGCCAGCAGTTCCCCGCAGCGGACGGTGACCTCGCTGCCGGGTGGGAGGGAGCCGGCGAGGGCGATCAGCTGCCAGGCGCAGGAGGCTTCCATGAAGCACAGGTCGCGCAGGTCGAGGACGGTACGGGTGTCCTTGCGGGACACGGCCGCACGCAGGATCTCGACGAAGTCCGTGCGGGTGGCCGGGCCGTCCGTGACCCGGAGGGGATGCACCCGGGCCATGTCGTCCAGCAGGGTTCGGCCGAAGCGCTGTCGGTCGTACCAGCAGATCGCGGTGAACAGCGGGTCCGCGAAGAGCGGGGCAACCGAGGCCTCGTAGTCCAGCAGGATGTCGTCGTCGAGGCCCGTCTTCGGTGCCCAGCTCATGTCGGCCGCCACCCGCAGCCCGGCCCAGCCCTCCTGGTGGGCGCGTTCGACCTCGGCCCGGTAGGCCTCGATCGTGCGCTCCTTCTGGAAGCGGCCGTCGGGGAGGTACATCTGCGGGGTGCGCTTCAGTGAGAGCTGGCCGTTCGCGCGTGCTTGCGTGGCCTCGATCCCGCCCTGGTCCAGGAGGGCGACCACCTCGTCGTCCTGGAGGTCGTCCGGGTCCATGACCAGCAGGACCTTCTCCTGGCGGGCGAGGCTGGTACGGGTGTAGGCGGTGAACACCGCCCACGACGACTCGCCGTCACCCACCTCCAGACAGGCGTGGTCGCCCAGTTGCAGCCGCTCGACGGGGACGGTCCGCTCGGGAAGCTCCATACGGCGACATTAGGCACAGCCCGGGCGTGGCCTCCCGGATGATCGGCGATGTTCGGGTCGGGGGTGCCTTTCGGATGAGGTGAAGTCAGGGCTGATCAGTTGCGTTCGTATCCATACGGTGATCGACCGCCACCCGTTGCAGCAGCCCCCACGAGAACTCCGCCACGCACGCGTGCCGTGCACCGTCCGCGTCCGGGGCCGTGAACGCCAGGCCCCAGCGCGTGGGCGCCGAGCCCTCCAGCGGGCGGGCGGGAGCGAAGGCGCGGGCCGCCTCGTCGACCGTGCAGGACCAGGGGGTCAGATCGTCCAGGG
This sequence comes from Streptomyces sp. P17, assembly GCF_032436805.1. Classification (NCBI taxonomy): domain Bacteria; kingdom Bacillati; phylum Actinomycetota; class Actinomycetes; order Kitasatosporales; family Streptomycetaceae; genus Streptomyces; species Streptomyces sp. P17. The sequence continues at coordinate 1,716 of NZ_JAVRBF010000047.1, forward strand.
TGCGCAGGAGCGGGGGCTCGGCGCCGGGGGCCCGGACCAGCCATGCGTTCCATACGGCGCCGTTCGGGGCCAGCAGCACCTCGAAGCGCAGGGTGGGCCAGAGCGGGAGCGGCCACAGCAAGGCCTCGCACTCCAGGTCGCCCACCTTCCGTGTGATCACCGACTCGGGTGTGCCGAGGACCGAGCGGTAGCGTGAGGCCGCGCGGGAGCGGGGCGAGCGGACCATGGCCTGCCACTTCTTGTTCGCCTCCCGCATGTCGGTGATCGAGACGCCCAGTTCACGACGGGCGTCCTCCACCAGGTCCGGGTTGTGGTCGGCCATACGGCGCAGCAGGACGAGCTGGAAGTGGAGCGGGCCGAAGGGGTTGGTGGACGGCATGCGATCCATGGTCGCGCACCGGTCCGCCGGGGCGGCGGCCGTCCGGCAGGAACAGGACCGAGTTGACGTACCGCGGGCCGCCGCCGGGCAGGACGCGGCGCAGCAGGCCCCGGGAGACGACGTGCTGGGCCTCGGCCTGGTGGGCCTTGAGCGGGAAGCCGGCCAGCGGGACCCAGCTGTCGCCGGGCAGCACCCAGCCGGTGTAGCGCAGCAGGGAGAGGTAGGTGACCACCGGGGCGATCGGCTGGATGCGGCACTCCAGTTCGACGAACAGGGCCGGGCGGTCGCGGGCCAGGATGCCGGTCGCGCCGCGCAGGACCGCCAGTTCGCTGCCGTCCACGTCGATCTTGATGAAGCCGACGTCCCGCAGCCCGAGTTCGTCGAGGGTGACACAGCCGACGTCCAGGGCGCGGCCGTGGATGTCCCGGCGGACCAGCGAGGACACACCCCGGTCGCCCCCGTCGCCGGACGGCAGCCAGAGGCGGGCGGTGCCGGGGCGGTCGGAGGCGGCGGCCTGGATCACCCGGACGTTCGGCGGGGCGCCGGAGGCGAGGAGCTTGGCCAGGCGGGGGACCGGTTCGACGGTCACCACCTGGCGGGCGCGCCGTGAAAGACGCCGCGTCCACGGGCCGTACCAGCCGCCGACGTCCACCGCCGTGCCGCAGGACGGCGGGCAGAGCTCGGCGAGCCGGGCCAGCTCGGGTTCGAAGCGGGGGTAGACGGCCCGGGCGGTCGCGGCGACGAGCCGGACCGGAAGGAACGGGGCCAGGCGGGCCGCGAGGGTCGTGGTCATGTCACCATCCGTTTGAGGAGCGCCTCGTGCTCGTCGTCGCCGACCTGCTCCCCGGAGGACGGCAGCAGTTGCGGGATGCCGTCGATGACCGGGTAGCGGCGGCGCAGTCTCGGGTTGTAGAGCGCCTCGCCCGGATCGGCGGGACCGTCCGGCGGGAGCAGATGCAGCGGGCCCTTGTCGAGCGGGCAGGCCAGGATCCGCAGCAGTGGGTCGTCGGGGTTCATGGCGGGGTCAACTCCTTGGTGCCGATGGGGGGTTGGGTGCGCGCCGGCTGGTCGTGCCGGGGCATGGACAGCAGTACGGCGATGGCGAGCGCGATGCCCGCGATGCGCAGCGTGAGCCGCAGCGGGTCCTCCGGCAGCGCCTCGCCGAACGAGAGCGTGCCGAGCACCGCCGTATAGAGGCAGGTCACGGTCGTGCACACCGGCACGATCAGCGAGGCCCGGCAGCGCTGCAGCGCCGCCTGCGACATCACCAGGCCGAACGCGCCGGTGAACAGCAGCAGATACGGATAGGGCGAGCGCAGCAGACCGAGCAGCGCGCCGCCGAGCCCGTCGGCCGTCAGATGGCTCGACACCCCCTTGATGGCCAGCGAGCTCACCCCGTACAGCAGGCCCACCGCCACGCCGTACTCCACTCCGGTGGTCGGCAGCCGGTGCCGGTGCCGGGTGCGCCGCTCGGCGGAGTTGTACAGCCACACGCCACCGGCCAGCGACGGCACGCACACCAGCAGGATCAGCGGATACGGCGCCTCCTGGCTGACCGTCTCGGAACCCTCGCGCAGCGACAGCACGACCATCAGCAGGGCGGCGAGGATCGCGGCGAGCGCGTACCGTTCCCGGCCGCTGGTCTCCTCGCCCAGCAGGCGGGCGGAGAGCAGCACGAGCAGGACCAGGCCTGAGACGAACAGGCCCTGGGCGGCGGCGATCGGCAGCGTGCGGTAGACGGCCAGCTGGGCGGCGAATCCGGCGGCGAGGGCGAGGGAGCCGCCGATCCAGAGCGGGCTGCCGAGCACCAGCCGCAGCAGCCGCGCGGGTTGCCGGATCGTCACCTCGGGCAGGGCGGCCAGGGCCCGCTTCTCCAGGACGAATCCGGTGCTGTACAGGACGTTCGCCAACAGGGCCGCGGCCACTCCCCACCACATGGTCTGCGTCCCTTCCTAGGTCTTGCGCGCGGGTGTCTTCTGGGCGTGCAGCAGGAGGATCGAGGCGAGCGGGGGTCTGGAGCAGGCCAGCCGGTCGAGCGGGCGCAGCGGACGCGGTACGCCGTGGAAGGGGGCGCCCGCCAGGCGTACGACCTCGAAGCCGGAGGCGGCGACGAACTCCCGTAGTGCGCGGACCGTGTAGAGGCGCAGATGGCCGACGACCTCCTTGCCCGGGCGGCCGTGGATGGCGCGGAGGCTCACTTCCGAGAACACCGGCTGGACCCCAGCGAGCAGCAGGGCGCGGTTGTACCAGGCGGCCAGGTTCGGGGTGGACAGCATCAGATGGCCGCCCGGACGGAGAACACGGCGGATCTCGTCCAGGGCGGCGTCCGGGTCCACCAGGTGCTCGATCACCTCGCTGAACAGCACGGCGTCGGCGGACTCCGACCTGAACGGCAGGCCGCCGTCGGTGAGTTCGCCCCGGACGGGGGTGCACGCGAGGCGGGTGCGGGCCCGGCGCAGGGCGTCCTGGGACCAGTCGACGCCGATGATGCGGTGGCCGGGCAGGAGGGGGGCGGCCACGGCGGCAGCGGTGCCGTCGCCGCAGCCGATGTCCAGGATCGTGCTCGGGGCGGCGGTGCCGAGGGCCGCCGCCAGCATGCGGGCCTGGCGGAGGCTGCGCGGGGTGCCGGAGGAGACGGGGACGGCGGGGTCCTCGTAGAAGTCCCGTAGGTCCTTGGGGGGTGCGGTGGTGGTCACTGGGGGACCTCCGTGGTGTGCAGGTAGTGCTCGAACAGGTCCCGCAGGTGGGCGCCGTCGCCGTGACTGAGCAGGGCGCGGGACCAGCGCAGGGCCAGGTGCAGGCGGCCCGCGGTGGAGGCGGTGGTGACGGTGAGGCCGCGGGGCATTCTGGCGGGGGCCGAGAACCAGACCGCGTGCGCGCGCCCGGCGTCCTCGCCGAAGTCGAGGGGGTACGGGATACGGCCGATGTTGCTGAGCAGGGTCGTCGACGTCCAGGGGGCGGCGGCTCTGCGCAGGCCTCGGGTGAGAGCGGCTCGCCAGGCCACGGGGGTGACCGGGGCGGTGAGCAGGGCGGCGCCTCGGCCGAGTTGGGGGCGGGGGAGGGATTTCAGGGCGCGGGTTCTGGTGGCGGTGCGGCTCAGCAGCTCCGTCATGTCGGTCGTCTTCAACTCGCCGGGGCTGAAGGGGACTTCGACGAGCCTGGTGCCGTTGCCGATGGGCATCGTGGTGTCCCGGGGGCGGTCGTCCACGGGCATGGTGATGCGCAGGGGGCGGGGCGGGGCGCCGTGTTCGCGGTTCCAGTGGGCGAGGGTCAGGGCTGTGGTGACCATGAGCTGGTCGTTGACCGTGTACGGGGCGCCCTGGGGGCGGTTCGGGAGGGGGAGCTCGGTGACGAGCATGCCGTTGCCGGGGGAGGGCTCGGGGGTGCCGGGGGCCACTCGGGCGGGGCGGGACCAGTTGGAGGGGGTGCCGGTGGGCGGACGGGGGGTTTCGGGGGGCCGGACCGGGGGTGCGGCGGGGGAGTTGTCGCGGCCGCCGTACAGCTCCGCTGCGGTGGCGAGGACGCGGAGACAGGCGGGGCCGTCCAGGGCCGTGTGGTTGATGGTGAGGAAGAGGACGGTGTTGTCACCGAGAGGCGCGCCGCCGGCGGAGGCGGGCGAACCCACCTCACCCACGGCGTCCGTCGCCTCGCTCCCCTCCGCCGGCCCCGCCCCCTCCACCACCTCCAGCCGAATCGGCGGCGAGGCCGCCAGCGGCGGTACCGCCGTCAGCGCCCGGGTCCGGGCGTCCCGGAGTGCGTCCGGCCCCGGGGAGGGGAAGCTCACGACCTCCACGTCGGGTTCCCCGGTCAGCTCCCATTCGTAGCGCCGCCGGTACCACCGCCCCGGCGCCTCCCGCATCAGGATCCGCGGATGGCGCCGCAGCGCCTCGACGAAGGCCGTGCGAAGGCGGTCCGAATCCAGGCGCCCCGGCAGATGCACCTCGATGTGCACCGTCTCCGGCTCCTCCTCCTGGAGACAGTGCCGGGCGACCTCGTCCACCACCGGGAACGGGATGCGCTCGGGTGTCCGACCGGCCCGATGGTCCACGGCCGTCACGTCGGCTCGCCCCTCCCCGTGGTGTCGGCGGGCTCCTGCGGCTTGCGGAGCGGGATGCGCCGGGTCGGCGGATCCTCCTCCGGGCCGGTGGCGTGCGGCGGCGACTGGGAGGGCGGCAGTACGGCGGTCGAACCGGGCTCGCTCGGCACCGCCGTCGTACCACGGACCTCCTCCGCCTCCTCCTCCCGCTCGCCCACGCTCACCAGCGCCGCGAACAGCCCGATCAGCGCCAGCAGTTGAGCCGTAGGGCCAAAGGCCCCCGTCGACTCCCGCACCGGCTCCCCGGCCCCCACCGCCGCCACGACCCCGGCCGCCGCCAGCGCCAGCAGCGCGATCGGCACCAGGAGTTCATGCCGTCGCCGGGCCAGCAGCGCCAGCGCCGGTACCAGCAGCGCGAACCAGCCCGCGATCACGGCCGCGACCAGCGTCAGCGCCACCGTGCCGAGCCACAGGCCGGGCAGCGGCGGCAGCGGCTGCGGGTCGTCCGGGTTCGGCTCGCGGCGCCGCCACAGGGCAAGGCCCACCAGGGCCGCGAGGCCCACCCCGCTGCCGATCAGCCCGGCCTCGTAGGTCACCGCCGGTTCGTACGACAGCTCCACCGTGCCGCCCTCCCCGGCCGGGATCCGCCAGCCCTGCTGCCAGCCGTCCAGGCGGACCGGGGTCAGCTCCTTGCCGTTCAGCTCGGCGCGCCAGCCGTCGTTGAAGTTCTCGTACGTCGTCAGGTAGGCAGCCGCGCCCGAGCCGACGGTCACCTCGCGGAGGTCGCCCAGCCAGTCCCGTACGCCCAACTTTCGCCCGGCCGCGGGGGATTCGGGGATCGTGCCGCGGGTCAGGGTCACCGCCGTCACGACGAGCGGACCGGCGTCTCCGGCCTCGACCCGGTGCGATCCGGACGGCAGTTCAAGACCTGCCTCCGGGCACGGGGTCACCTTCACCGGGCGGCGTTCCATCAGGTCCCGCACGGTCCCCCGCACGCTCGTCTCGTACAGCTCGCCGTCCACCGCCAGCACCGGGCCCTCCCCGCAGGGCAGGGAGAAGGTCCGGCCGGCCTCCGGCTTCGGGGTGCGGTAGCTGTCGAGGGCCGGGATGTAGGCCTCCGTAAGGCCCACCGGCAGCTGTACGTCCTCGTCGGCGAACGGGTTGTACAGGGTCAGCGGGGCCGTCTCCGTGATGGTGATGTCCAGCCGGTCCGTGGTGATCGGCGGGAAGCGGACGTTGCCGTTCTCGTCGACGCCCGCGATGACCGCGCCGTCCGGGGAGCTGATCTGGACCTCGGAGGGGCGGCTGGACAGGCCGCCGGCCGGGGGCAGGACGATCTCGCCCACGGGCTGCTTGCCCTCCCAGCTCAGACGGATGGTGGGGCGGTCGCCCGCGATCCAGGCCGTGGTCAGGTCGCCGTCCGTCAGATTGCGGGCGGACAGGCCCGCGCCCAGCCGCGCCGTCGAGTCCGCCGTCGCCACGATCCGGTCCCGCTGCTCCGGCGCCACCTCGTAGAGCAGCCGGTCCAGCGCCTCACCCGGCACCGGAACCGCGCTCGCGCCGATCTCGTACGTCCCCGCCGTCCCGGTGGAGAAGCGACGGTGCAGCCCCGCCTCGGTGCCCGTGGCGGACAGGCCCGTGGGGTCGGCCGGGCGGGACAGGGAGATGATCTCGGCGGTGGCGGAGGAGTTCTCGGCGTCCGTGGGCAGCCGCAGCAGGCGGGTCACCTGGACGTCGGGCAGGGTGATCTCGGAGAAGCCCGCGCCGGTCAGGCCCGTGCGGCGCGCCACCGAGTCGACGATCGTCAGCTTCATCCAGTCCGTCGCCCCGGCCGGTGCCTTGATGCTCTGGGTCAGACCGTTGGGCTCCAGATAGCTGGTCCTGGCCCCCTTCTCGGTCTCCACCCGCACCCGCGTCGGCGCCGGCCGCACACCCTCCTGAGGCAGCGGCGTCACCTTGAACGCGGCCGGCATGTCGTACTCCTCCGAGAACCCGATCCGCAGCCACTCGCCCTCGGCCGAGCTCTGCGAGCCTTCGGTCCAGGCGGTGTCCTGGTTGCCGTCGAAGGCGTTCACCGGGTCGTACTGCGGCAGATGGAACAGCCAGCTGCCGTAGGAGGACGCCGACACCGAGCGGGCGCCGCGCAGTTCGGCGACCGTCTGATGGTCCAGGCCCTTCGAGGGCAGGATCTGATGCGGTTTCTCACCGGGATCCTGGGCGGCGCCGGGCGCGTTGCGTTCGTCGCGGGTGTACGTGTACGACGTGTTGGCGTTGACGAGACCGAACCGGGTGTCCGCGCGGCGCAGCCCGTCACCGACCACCTGCACCGGCGGGGAGCCGAGCCCCGGGTGGTTGTCCCCGGTCAGCACGCTCGCCCGGCCGCGCAGCTCACCGGCGACCGGCAGCAGCGACTCGGGCCCGCCGGAAACGACGGCGGTGTCCGCGACCGGACTCAGCCCCGCCTGCCTCGGCCGCGGCACGTCCTGGGGCGGCTGGTAGATCTCCACGGCCCGCTGCCTCGGATACAGGCCCTCCACCTGGAGCGGGGTGCCCGGGGCGATCACCCCGCCGGTCATGAGGGGCCCGTAGCCCTTCACCCGCTGGTAGCCGGACTGTTCGAGGGTGCGCTTGACGATCGTCGTCGGTACGTTGCCGATCTGGTCGGGGTCGAGATCGTTGCGGACGACGACGTAGTAGATCCCTGCGCGGCTCAAGTAGTCGCCCAGGCCCGGTACTTCGGCTCCGCTGGTCAGCGCCTGCTGTACGGCGTCCATGGCGCGCCGGTTGCCGGGGGTGCCGAACGGGACGTAGTCGCGTTGCGCCCAGCGGGAGTCGGCGACGACGTCGAGCGGCTGGTCGATGGGGGAGCCCCAGGTGTAGATGCCGTGCGCGGTGGCCGGGACGACCAGGACCCGCGCGTCCGGGGAGAACTCCTCCATCCAGTCCGCCGTGGCGGACCAGTAGTCGGGTATCTCCTTGAACGAACCCGGGTTCAGGATCGAGCCGTTGAGGTACGGCCACATCAGCCCCGGAAGCACGAGGACGGCCGCGATCAGCGGGGCGAACCGCCGGCCCGGCACCGGACGGGCACCGCGCGCCTCGGCTGCCACACCGACCAGATGCGCCAGGCCCAGGACGAGGGCGAGGGCGAGGCCGGTCTGGAACTTGTAGATGTTGCGGAAGGGGACGAGGCCGCCGTCCAGCCAGTCCTGCACCACCCCGTGGAAGGGGGCGCCGAACGCGCCGCCGTACCCGGCGAGCAGGACCAGCGCCACCGTCAGCACGGTCAGCACCAGCCAGCGCCGCTCGGGCATGTCCCGTCTCGCCAGGCCCGCGAGCCCGAGCCCGGCCGCCAGCGCCGAGCAGACGATCACCACCACCGAGGAGGCCACCGCCCAGCCGGCCGGCAGCCAGGCGTCCCCGAAGTGCAGATAGGCCACCCAGTTCCCGGACCCGCGCAGCGCCTCCGTCGCCGCCATGGTCTCGGTCGTGGTCTGTGAACTCTCCACGTACGGAAGGAAGTTCTCGCCGTAGGCGCCGAGCAGCAGCAGCGGGATCCACCACCAGGCGGTCGCCAGGATCACCCCCGGCACCCACCAGGCGATCAGCTTGCGCTGCCGTGGACCCGGCGGGCGGGACAGCAGATACAGCCCGACCGGGACCAGTGAGGCCAGCGTCGAGGCCGCGTTGACGCCGCCCATGAACGGGATGATCAGCGCCGAGCGCACCGCGGCGACCCGGGCGCTGTAGCGCTCGTCGACCAGCGGCAGCAGTACCCACGGCAGGAACGCGCCGGGCAGCGCGGCCGCCGACGTGGAGCCGACGACGATGGTGAACACCGGCCACAGCGCGTACGTCACGGCGGCGAGCAGCCGGGAGGCGCCGTTGCCCACCCGCAGCCGCTCGGCCAGACGCAGGGCGCCCCAGAAGGCCACGGACACGATGAGCGACAGCCACAGCCGTTCCGCCAGCCACACCGGCAGCCGGATGAGATCGGCCAGCCAGTAGAACGGCAGCATCGGCCACAGATAGCCGGCGTACTGGTCGGAGATGCCGCCGAAGCTTCCCTGGTCCTGCCAGAGCTGGCCCAGGTCGGACAGGAACCGGCCGGGGTCGACGGTCACCCCGAGCTTGGTGTCGAAGGTCTGCCTGCCCGGGTGCACCACGAGCAGGAGCACGAACACGACGGCCCAGAATCCCAGCAGCCAGCGCCGCGACCGCGGACCCTCCGGGGGGCCCGTCATGATCGCGGTGGTGGGGACGGCTGCCGGAGGAGGAGCCTGGACCGTGGTCGTCATGAGGGACACCGCCGGAGGATGAGGAGGAGGTTCCAGGTGGCGAACTCGCGGATGCCGGGCGCCTTGACGACGGTCTCCGCGAGGAAGGGCCAGTAGCGGGAGCGCGCCGAGACGACCGTGACGTCGTCGCGGGCGCGGACCCGCCGCAGGGTGGGCCCGATGTGCACGGCGAACAGGTTCTCGCCGAGGGTGTGCTTGGCGGGCCTGCCGGTACGGCGCCGATAGCGGGCGCGGGCCCGCTCGGCACCCAGGTAGTGCCAGGGGGCCCACTCGTGCCCGCCCCACGGCGACAGCCAGTTGGTGAACGACACGTAGATCAGCCCGCCGGGCCGGGTCACCCGGACCAGCTCGCTGAGGAAGGTCCCCGGGTCGGCCACATGCTCCAGCACATTGGAGGAGAAGGTGACATCGGCGACCCCGTCGTACAGGGGGAGCAGATAGCCGTCGGCGATGACGCTGCCGTCGGGGGGTTTCTCGCCGAGCTCGGTCGGATCCGGCTCGAAGAGATACGCCTGGGCGCCGCGCCGCCGGAACTCCTCGGTGAAGTACCCGCTGCCTCCGCCGACATCGACGACGGTGCGCCCGGTGACGGGTCCGTCGTAGGCCTCGACCTGGTCGACGGCGTCACGGGCGAGCAGTGCATAGCAGGCCTCGGGGTCCTGCTGCTCGCGCATGAAGGCACGGAACAGGCCCAGAGAGCGGCGGAATGAGGGGTCCTTCACCGGAGTCACGACGCCCAGCCCCGCACGGCCTCCGCCGCGACCGCCCGGAACTGCCTCACCGTACGGTCCCACCGGTACCCGGCCGCATGGTCCCGCGCGGCCTTGCCCATCAGCTCCCGCCGATGCCCGGACAGCGCCAGCGTGCACCACGCGGCGGCGAACGAGGACTCACCGGAGGCGAGCAGGCCGGTCTCCCCGTCGATCACGGAGTCCCGAAGTCCGGGCACGTCAAAGGCGATGGCCGGGGTCTCGCGCGCGGCCGCCTCGGTCACCACGAGACCCCATCCCTCCACCGCGGAGGGATGCAGCAGCAGCCAGGCCGCGCACAGCAGCCGGTGCTTCTCGGCCTCGGTCACATGGCCGGTGAACTCGACGCCGGGACCGGCGAGTTGCTCAAGGCGCCCGCGTTCCGGGCCGTCTCCCACGATGAGAAGCCGGCCGCCGGTGACCGGACGCACCCGCTCCCACAGCCGCAGGAGCAGATCGATCCGCTTGTACTCGACGAGCCGCCCGACGGCGACGAACAGCGGCTCGGAGGAGCGGTCCGCGCGCGGACCGGGCTCCTCCACACCGTTGTGGACGACCCGTATCCGCTCCCGCTCGACCCCGATCGCCCGCAGCGCATGCGCCGTGGACGGGGACACCGCGACCAGCAGACCCCGCTGCTGCGCACCGGTCAGCGCCCAGTGCTCCAGTCTTCGCCCGATACGGGCGGCCGGGGCCAGAGGTCCCCCGAACCGCATCCGCCACAGGTCGGTGTGGACATGGTTGACCAGGCACAGCGTGGGGCCGCGGTGCCACAGAGGGGCCAGATACGGCACCCCGTTGCAGACCTCGACCAGCAGATCGGTCTCGCCGACCTGGCGGGCGAAGGCGGAGCGGGCGCGCAGGTAGTGGCTGTGCGTGCCACCCGCGGAGACGACCCGGTAGTCGCGGTAGGCCGCGGGGCCGCCGCAGAGCAGGGTGACCTGGTGGCCGAGGCGGGTCAGTCCGTCGGCGAGCCGGTCGACGAGCAGTTCGGAGCCGCCGGCGGACTGGTTGCCGAGGTCTCGATGGGCGAGGAAAACGATTCGGCGCGGCTGTGGGGGGAGCGCCGGGGGGTGCTGCGGCACCGTGGGGGACGCGGCGCGCAGCGAGGACGGCACGTGCTGGGGCATCGGTGCTCCAACATGTCTCGGGGTGCGGAACTCAGCGTGGGGGAAGAAGATGCCGATTGGTCACGGCTGGGGCGAGATGGGCGTTTCTGTGGGGGAACCGGGAGCTTCCTGCGTACGGGCTGTGGACGGGTTGTGCTCGGGTGGGGTGGACAGTTTTCGCCCAGCCGTTCGTCACGGCTACTCACCGAAGTGACAATTTCGGGCTTTATTAGAGCTGACGTAATGTCACATCGTGAGCGGAGGCTGAGGCAATTCGGATGAACCGGGACGCTGCCTCCCTCGTACCACCAAAACGATCCCGGCCACGGCCAGGACGAACCCCACCACACCCGCACCGATCGGCAACGTCCGCCCCACCAGCTCCAGTCGCCCGCTGTCGTCCTCCGCCTTCGACACCGCCTCCTTCTGCGTCTCGGTGGTGAACGCGATCTTCCGGCTGTCCAGCAGCACCGCCGCGTCCTTCTCGCCGCCGGGGGCGCGCAGGGTGCGGCGCGGGCCGGTCTGCGCATACAGCACACGGCCGGTGGCCTGGTCGACGACCAGCTCCACGCCGTGGTTGGCGTACCACTCCTCGGCCAGCACCTGCGGTGTGTCCGGCAGACCGACGAGCCGGCCCGGCACCAGTCGCGTCCCGGTCTTGGTCGGCGGCACCGTCGCGGTGAACCGGTAACCGGTGTACCCCTGAACCTCCTTGGTACCCCGGTAACTCATCGTGACCGTCCCGCCGAGGGTGTTGTCCCACCACCGGTAGTCCCGCTTCTGCACGTCGAAGGGGAACTTCAGATAGGCCTCGCCCTCGATGTACGGCTTCTCCTCGCAGCAATGCACTGGCCGGGTCGTCTTCCGGTCCATCACCCAGCGGTGCGGTACGTAGTCCAGCGCGTCGTACGGATCCGCGGCGGGCAGCGACTTGTCGGTGTCGACGGTGGTGATCACATCCCACACCGCATTGCCGCTCTTCTCACTCTCCGCGACATTCCCGCGCACCCGCTGGGTGACGGTGATGGTCTGGCCCGCCACGGTCTCGATCTTCTCGGTGTCGAAGACGCTGCCGGTGCCCTTGTAGACGGCGGTGGTGTCGATGTCGATCGGGTTCACGGCGGCCCGTGGCTCGACGTACCAGGCGAGCATGGGTGCCAGTACCAGCAGGAACGTGCCGAGACCGAGCAGGATCAGCGACAAAGGTGAGGCTGTACGGCGCATCCGGGCACTCCAGAGGCTCGGGACGACGCGACGTGGGGGGTGGCCGCGCCGAGGGGGAAGGTGCGCGTGCGGGAGGGGTGCGGCACGGTCCGACGCACGGCACCCGTCTGGGCCGGGAACCGTAGGCGCCCCTTGACGAGGTGTCAATGTCGTGTCGACACTGGGGCCGACAGGCAGGGACGGAAAGCCCGGGTGGGGCGACCGAACAGCGGTTGTACGGAGTGTGTACAGAGAGGCTGACCCTGCGATGTCCAGACTGCTCGCCGCCGCGCTGACCGTAGCGCTCGCCGCCGCCCTGGCGGTGGGAGCCGCGCTCGGCGTGGTCGCCCTGCTGGAGGCCACCCCCGACCAGCCGAACAACCCCCTGATCACCTACGAACAAGCCGGCCAGGGGAGTTGAGCCGTGCCGTCCGCCGCTCGCACCGACGCCGTCTCGACCCGCTCGGCCTGGCACGACGTCCCCCGCCTCCAGGTGCGCCGCTTCGCGGCCATCGCCATGGCGGAGGCCCCGGCGCTGGCCGAAGAGATCATGACCGAGATCCGCCGCGAGTACCCCCATCTGCCGGTCGTCCTCGACGAGTCGGGCGAGCCGATGGCCCTGATCGGCATCCGCCGGGCGATCGAGGTCTTCGTCCAGCACCTGGAGACGGCGGAGGGCCGCCCGAGGGTCCCGCCCGGAGTGTTCCAGGACTTCGGCAGGGGCGAGGGCCTGAACGGCCGCAGCCTGGACTCCCTCCAGGCGATCTACCGCATGGGGGTACGGCTGGCCTGGCGCCGTTTCGCCGACATCGGCCAGCGCGTGGAGATCCCGCCACCGGCGATGTACGAACTGGTCGACGCGGGCTACGAGTACCTCGACGGCCTCGTGGACCAGTCGGTACGCGGCTACGCGGAAGCGGCGGCGCGCCAGGCCGGGGAGCGACTGCGCCTCCAACGCCGCCTGATGGAACTGCTGTTGGCGGAGCACCACCGGGGCGACCCGGCCGAGGCACTCACCGAACGGGCCGCCCGGATCGGCTGGTCCGTCCCCGGAAAGGTCGCGGTGGGCGTCCTGCTCCGGCCGGCGAGGGAGGCGGTGGCACCGGCGGTGGGCCAGGGCGTGCTGCTGGACATGGAATACGAGCAACCGCGCATGGTAGTCCCCGAACCGGACGCCGCGGGCCGCTCGGAGCTGCTGCACCGGGCCCTGACGGGCTGGTCCGGCGCGATAGGTCCCCCGGTCCGGCTGGCGGACGCGGCGAAGTCGCTGCGCTGGGCGGAGGCGGCGGTACGGCTGATGGAACGCGGCCTGTTACCGACGGGCGAGGTCGTGTACTGCACGGAGCACACGGAGGCGCTGGTGCTGCTCCAACCGGAGGAACTGCTGGACGACTTGGCCCTGCGCTGCCTGGCCCCCCTGGCCCACTGCGGCCCGACCCACGGCCGCCGCCTCGCGGAGACGTTACTGGCGTGGCTGGAGACGAGGGGCGGAGCGCCGGAGGTGGCGGCCCGTCTGGGCGTCCACCCCCAGACCGTCCGCTACCGCCTGCGCCAGATCCGCGAGCTGTGGGGCGACGAGATAGACGACCCCGACCGCCGCTTCGAGCTGGAACTGGTGTTGCGGGCACAGCGGTTGCGGGGCCGTCTTGGTCAATTCCGACGCGGTCAGTAGCCGTAGCGGCTCTTCGGATGGCGCCTCCGGGGCACACGGCTGGTTTCAGCACGAGTTGCGCGGCCTCAGGTCCGCCGGGATCCCACGGGCAGCCGGGCGAGGTCGTTGCCCACGATCACGCGGCCCGAGTAGCCCCTGCTCGCCTTGGTGTGCCAGGTCGAGTCGGAGACGACGTTCGTGGCGCCGGGGACCAGGTGGCTCAGCACCAGCGTGCCGACGCCGGCGCGTTCGGCGAGCGGGCCGACCCGAGTCGCGTCCGTGTGGCTGATCTCCATGTGCCGCAGCTGCGCCGGCCTCAGCCCGCCCAGGGCCAGCGTGTCCAGGTCCATCACCTCGTGCACCAGCACGTCCGCGCCCCTGGCCAGCCGCGCCACGTTCGCGCACGGCGCGGTGTCGCCGCTGAACACCACCGAGCCGTCGGCGGTGTCGAAGCGGTAGGCGAAGGAGGGGAACACCGGCGGATGGTCGACGAGCACCGCGGTCACCCGGACCCGGTCGTCCCGCATCACCTCGAACGGTTCCATCGGAGGAGCCATCAGCTTGCGCGGCCCCGCACCCTTCGGCAGCGCGAAGCGCACGTCGTGCGGCCGGATCAGGGTGCGGATGTCGGGCCAGCCCTCGCTGCGCATCCGTACGTTGATGTCGTACGCGGTGGCGGCGATGTGCCCGGCGATCAGGTCTTCCGTGCCGGGCGCGGGTTCCGACGGGCTGACGGTGCCGACCGATCGGCCCTTCGGCCAGACCGCGGGGAGGTTCCCGGCGGAACCCGGCCCGTAGACGTCCACCGGGCCGTCCAGCGGCTGGAACCCGCCGAAGCGCAGCCACAACAGGGCGTACAGGTCCGACAGATGGTCGGAGTGCAGGTGCGTGACGAAGATCGCCGCGAGCTGCCCGGCCGTCAGCCATGCCTGCGCGTACCGGCCGAACATGCCGGGGCCGCAGTCCACGAGGTAGGCCCGGCCGTCGACGACCAGCGCGGACGCGATACCGGCGCGACCGTGCATGGGGACGGGGCCGCCGCTGGTGCCGAGCAGGATCAGCTCGGTGCCACGGCTCGGCCCGGGCGCGGCGTGTGCGGGGTGCGGGGCCAGGGCGGCGGCCGTGGTGAGGGTGGAGGCGGCAGCGGCGGTGCGCAGGACCGTCCGGCGGGTCGGGGCGGCGGGGGATGAGGGCATGGCGGATCCCGGGGCGGTGAGGGGGTGACGGCTGCGGGTACGCGATGGGGGCGCGTGTCACGTGCTGTTGGTCTTCCGTTGCAGTGAACGGCGGCGCCGCCTTCAGGGCTTTGGGCCGGCAGCCCAAACTCCGGCCGCTGTTTGGGATGCGGGGCCCACTGCCTACGCTGCTGCCCCCAGCAGGCGGACGATCTCCAGCGCCATCCGCAGTTCCAGCGCATCCTGCTCCAACGGCCGCCCCAACAGCTCCAGGGCCCGCCGCACCCGATACGTCACCGTGTTGCGCGCCACGAACAACCGCTCGGCCGCCCCCTGTGGACTGCGCCCCTCGGCGAGATACACCCGCAGCGTCTCCCGCAGCTCCCGCACCCGCGGATCATCTGCCCCGAGCGCTCCCAGCACCCGCGCCGCGAACCATCGCGCATGCTCCGCGTCGGCCGTGAGCAGCGCCGCCGTGCTGATGTCGGCGTAGTCGCACAGCCAGCCCGTACGGCCGAGGCGGGCCACGCGCTCGGCTTCCCGGGCGCCACGGTGGCTGCGCCGGAAGCCCTCGGCGCCGTATCCCACGGGCCCCAGCGCCGCCCGCAGCGGTCTGCGCTCGGGGACCAGAGCGGGCAGCCCGGCCAGCGCGTCGCGGGCCGGTTCCGCCGACCAGCAGGCCCACGCCCACAGTTCGGTGGGGCCCGCCGTCACGGCCAGCAGGCTCTCCCCGCCGGCCGCGCGGCACAACTCGGCGGCCAGTTGGCGCAGTTCGTCGGGCGAGGTGTCATGGGAGCGGGAGGTGACGATGAACGCCACGTGGTGCCGGGCCAGTTCGTAGCCGAGTGTGCGCGCGGCGACCGTCCCGCCGATCAGCCGTCCGGCCAGCAGGTCGTCCACCGTGCGGCGGCGGGCGGCCTCGGTGCTGCGCCGCCACCGGTCGCGTTCGGCGACGTACTCCTCGGCGAGCCGGCTGGACTGCAAGTCGGCGTAGACGAAGAGCAACTCGCTGATCCGGTGGACTTCCTGGGCGCGGATGTCCCCGGGCTCCTTGTCGAGCGCCTCCATCAGCCGGGCGTGCAGGTAGGCATGGCCGAGCCGGACGCCGCGCAGCACCCGGTCCAACGGGACGTTGCGGCGGGCCAGTTCGGCGTTTGCGGCCACCGCCTCCGGTGTCACCAGCGAGCCGGTCGGCTCCGGTTCGGTGGCGAGTCCCCGCAGGGCCGTCAGGACGGTGGCCTCCACCGCCCTCTGGAACGGCGGGTGTGCGCCGGGGGTGCCGTGCTCGGGCACCTGGCGCACGATGTGCGCCGCCATGTCGCGGGCCACCTCGACGGCCCAGCCGACCGGTCCCGGACCCAGCGGCCGTTCGGCCACCGCCAGCGTCTCCGGTGGACACGCCGGTTCCGGCGCCACGACGGACGGCGCCAGCCGGAGCAGCCATGAGGATTCCGAACCGGCGTGCTCGCTCATCGGGTCAGTACAGCAGCCGGCGCCCCCCTCGTCACGACCGCGCCCCCGCAAGACCTCGCGACCGCAGCACCCTCCGCTCCAACGGCGCGAACAGCAGCAGGTCCACGGCGATGCCGACCACCAGGATCTCCCCGATGGTGGCGAGAACCAGGGCCATGTCCTGGTAGGTACGGGCGTTCTCCAGCAACTGTCCGAGGCCGAGGCCCAACTCCGGGGAACTCGCGATGAGTTCGGCCGCCATCAGGGACCGCCAGGAGAACGCCCAGCCCTGTTTGAGCCCGGCCAGGTAGCCGGGCAGCGCGGCCGGCAGCAGGACGTGCCGGACCCGGGCGGGCCCGGTGGCGCCCAGCACCCTTCCGGCCCGCAGATACAGGGGCGGCACCTGGTCCACGCCCGCCAGCAGCCCGTTCGCGATGGACGGTACGGCGCCCAGCAGGACGACCGCGTAGATGGTGGCGTCGGTGAGCCCGAACCACACGACCGCCGCCGGTACCCACGCCACCGACGGCAGCGACTGCAGCCCCGACAGCACAGGGCCGATCCCGACCCGCAGCGACCGCACCGCGCCGAGCAGCAGTCCCAGCGCCGTGCCGATGACGACGGCCGCCGCGAACCCGAGGGCGCCGCGCTGCATGCTCGTCCACACCGTGGAGAACAGCGTGCCCTCGTACCACTGGTCCGACAGCGCCCGCCACACGTCGGCGGGTGACGGCAGCAGGTAGTCCGGCTTGACCTCGGCTTCGTAGGCGACCTGCCAGGCGAGCAGGACGAGGACGGCGGCGGCCACGGGTGGCAGCACCCGTTCCCGCAGGATCTGCCGTACGGGTGTCCGGGCGGGGCCGGCGGGTGCGCTGTCCAGCGCGTCGAGACCGGCCTCGACGGACGTGGTCTCGTTCACCTTGCGGGGCGCGACCGTCTCACCGGCGACCATGGCGGCGTATCTCCTCCCGTAGGGCGTCGGTGACCAGGGACGTCAGGGCGGCTTCAGGGGTGCCGGTGGCGGCCCACTCGCGGGCGATCCGGCCCGGCCGGGAGGACAGCAGCACGACCCGCTGCCCGAGCCGCACGGCCTCGCGGACGTTGTGGGTGACGAAGAGGACGGTGAGGTTGTTCTCGGTCCAGATGCGGGTGAGCTCCTCGTGGAGCACGTCCCGGGTGATGGCGTCGAGCGCGGCGAACGGCTCGTCCATCAGCAGCACATCGCTCTCCTGGGCGAGCGCGCGGGCCAGGGCCACGCGCTGGCGCATACCGCCGGACAACTCGTGGACACGCTTGCCGTAGGCGTCCTTCAGCCGGACCAGTTCGAGGAGCCGACGGGCCTCCTCGGGTCGCTCGCGCCGGGCCACTCCGCGCAGCCGCAGGGCGAGTTCGACGTTCCGGCCCGCGGTGAGCCAGGGGAACAGGGCGTGGTCCTGGAACATCAGCGCGGGCCGTCGGCCGCCGGTGACCTCGATGGCGCCCGCGGACGGCCGGTCGAGTCCCGCCACCAGGTTGAGCAGGGTGGACTTGCCGCAGCCCGAGGCGCCGAGGACACAGACGAACTCCCCGCGCCCGACGGTCAGTCCGATGTCGTCCAGGACCGTCTGACGCCGCCCCCCGGTGTCGAACCACTTGGAGACATGGGTGAGCCCAACGGCCGGCTCCTCCACCTCGGCCAGGGCGGTCGGGCGGGCCGACGATACGGCCCGCAGCGCTGTTTCCGACATGAGATCAAATCCTTCGGTTCAGGTGGTCGGAGTGGCCGCGACACCGAGTCCGGCGTCGTCCACGGCCGGTTCGCCCCGCTGGGCGAGGACCCGGTTGAGGAGGCGCAGATCGACGATTCCGTCCAGGGCCTCACGGCTTCCGTCGAGCAGCCCGAGCCGGTCGGCCCGGTCCGCCTCCTCGGCGAGCGTCGCGGCGAGCGGATCGTCGGTGAGGCTCACATGCCGCCAGGCCGCGTCGAGGACACCGGGCTCCAGTGGCCGGCCGGTCACGGTCGCGATGGCGTCGTTGACGGCGGCCTTCCCTTGGGCGGGGTCGCTCTTCAGCCAGGCGCCTGCGCGGACCGAACCGCGCAGCACGGCCTCGACGACGTCCGGATGGTCGGCCAGGAACGACGGGGACACCACCACCAGGGCGGTGACGAACGCGCCGTCGTCCCACAGGTCCGACTCGTCGAGGAGCACCCGTCCGCCGGCGGCGACGAGCTGCGCGGCCACCGGCTCCGGCACCCACGCTCCGTCGATCGTGCCCCGCCGGAAGCTGGTCGGGATCTCCTTGGACGACTGCCGTACCACCGTGACGTCACCGCGCCCGGTGCGCGGATCCACCTCCCAGCCCTGCTCGCGGATCCAGTGCAGCAGCGCGACGTCCTGGGTGTTGCCCGCCTCCGGCGTCGCGATCCTGAGCCCCCGGACGTCGGTGCCGCGCACCTTCGCGTCGCCGTCGACGACCAGCGCGACCCCTCCCGAGGCGGCGCCCGAGACGATCCGCAGTCCGCGTCCCTCGGACCGCAGATAGCCGTTGACGGCGGGCGACGGTCCCATCCACGCGATGTCCACGGCGCCCGCGTTCAGCGCCTCCAGCGCCGACGGGCCCCCGTTGAAGACCTGCGTGCGCAGCCGGGTGCCGCCCAGCTCGCGAGTGAAGAAGCCCTTCTGGACACCGGCCAGCGCGGTGGCATGGGTGACGTTGGCGAAGTAGCCGACGGAGACCTCGTCCGCCGACAGCGGTGGTCCGGTGCCCACGGCCGGTGCCACCGCCCCCGGCGCCCGGGACCCGTAGCCGCAGCCCGCCGCCAGAAACAGCAGCAGGAGCAGCGCGAGGGCCGCGCGGAGCGGACGCCGGGAGCGGGGGAACATCTCAGGCAGCCGCATCGGGGGGTCCCGGAGTGGTCGCGCCGACCATGCCCGCGGTCAGCGTGGCGCCGTCGGCCGGGTCGATCAGTACGAAGGAGCCGGTGCGCCGGCTGTCCTCGTACCGGTCGAACGCCAGCCGTTCGGCGGTGCGCAGGGCGACCTGGCCGATCTCGTTCAAATCGAGCCGTCCCGGCCCCGGGATCCGGCGGACCACCGCGCGCACGGTGCGCGTGGTGTGCTTCAGGAGCACGTGGTCCCCGGGTTTCAGTGGCCGCTCGTGCAGATGGCACACGGCCGCTTCGACATCCCGGGACACCGTCGGAAGCGCCGCCGCCGGGACGATCAGGTCACCCCGGGAGATGTCCAGGTCGTCGGCGAGCCGCAGCGCGCCGGACTGCGGCGAGCGGATCAGCTCGGCCGGGGCGCCCAGCACATCGATGCCGGTGACGGTGGTGGTGCGCCCGGACGGCAGCACGGTGACCCGGTCGCCCACCCGTAGCGCACCGGCGGCGACCTGACCGGCGTAGAGGCGGACGTCTCCGGAGCGGATGACGTACTGGACCGGGAACCGGGCGGGTCCGTCGGTCACCTCGTCCGCGACGGGGACGTTCTCCAGGTGCGCGAGGACGGTCGGGCCTTCGTACCAGTCCATGCGCGTGGACTTCTCGACGACGTTGTCACCGGCGAGCGCGGAGATCGGGATGGCGGTGACCTCGGGAATGCCGAGCTCGGCGACGATCCGGTCGAACTCCTCGACGATGCCCCGGAACACTGACCGTTCGTAGCCGACGAGGTCCATCTTGTTGACGGCGAGGACCACGTGCGGCACCCGCAGCAGCGCCGCGACGGCCGCGTGCCGCCGGGTCTGCTCGACCACGCCCTTGCGGGCGTCGACGAGGATCACGGTCAGCGTGGCCGTGGAGGCGCCGGTGACCATGTTGCGGGTGTACTGCACATGTCCGGGGGTGTCGGCCAGGATGAACCGGCGCCGGGGCGTGGCGAAGTAGCGGTAGGCGACGTCGATGGTGATGCCCTGCTCGCGCTCGGCGCGCAGCCCGTCGGTGAGCAGGGCCAGTTCGGGGCCCTCGCCGGAGGACGCGCGGGCGACGGCCTCCAACTGGTCGGCGAGGACGGACTTCGAGTCGTGCAGCAGTCGTCCCACGAGGGTGGACTTGCCGTCGTCCACCGAGCCGGCGGTGGCCCAGCGGAGCAGGTCCGCCTCGGCCGCGGTCGCTTCGGACGGCTGGGCGGTGGCCATGGGGTTCACAGGTCCTTTCCGCGCTCCGGACCCGGCGGTCAGCCGGGACCTGGCTTCCTGGAAGATGCCGCGCACCATCAGCGCGGCGGTGGAATGAGGGGGATGGCCGAGGGCCGTCAGGTCGGCGGTCACGTCAGAAGTACCCCTCGCGTTTGCGGTCCTCCATCGCGGCCTCCGACAGCCGGTCGTCGGCGCGGGTGGCGCCGCGCTCGGTGAGCCGGGAGGCGGTGATCTCGACGATCACCTCGTCGACCTCGGACGCCTCGGACAGCACGGCGCCGGTGCAGGACATGTCGCCGACGGTGCGGTAGCGCACCCGGCGCTTCTCCACCGGCTCACCGTCCCGCGGGCCGCCCCAGTCGCCCGGCGCCAGCCACATCCCGGACCGCAGGAACACCTCCCGCTCGTGCGCGAAGTAGATGGACGGCAGCTCGATGCCCTCGCGGGCTATGTACTGCCACACGTCCAGCTCGGTCCAGTTGGACAGCGGAAAGATGCGCACATGCTCGCCGGGCAGGTGACGGCCGTTGTACAGCTGCCACAGCTCGGGCCGCTGGCGGCGCGGGTCCCACGTACCGAACTCGTCCCGCAGGGAGAAGACCCGCTCCTTGGCCCGTGCCTTCTCTTCGTCGCGCCGCCCGCCGCCGAACACCGCGTCGAACCCGCCGCCGCTGATCGCCTCCAGCAGCGGCAGCGTCTGGAGCGGATTGCGGGTGCCGTCAGGGCGTTCGCGCAGCACACCCCGGTCGATGTAGTCCTGTACGGACGCCACATGGAGGGTGAGCCCATGTGCGGCCACCACATGGTCCCGGTAGGCGAGCACCTCGGGGAAGTTGTGCCCGGTGTCCACATGCAGCAGCGCGAACGGCACCGGCGCCGGTGCGAACGCCTTCAGCGCCAGATGCAGCATCACCACGGAGTCCTTGCCGCCGGAGAACAGCAGCACCGGCCTCTCGAACTCGCCGGCCACCTCCCGGAAGATGTACGCCGCCTCCGCCTCCAGGACGTCGGTGTGTCCGAGCCGCGCGGCGACCGTCGTCACAGCACCCCCCGTTGGGCCATCAGCGCGTGCACGGCGTTCACCGACTCGTCCACGGACTGCAGTTGGGTCTCCACCTTCGCGTCCGGGTTCTGCGGAGGCTCGTAGGGGTCGTCGATGCCGGTGAGACCGGACAGCCGCCCGGCGCGGGCCTGCGCGTACAGGCCCTTCACATCGCGTACGGCACACACCTGGAGCGGCGTGGCGACATGCACCTCCAGATACGGGGTGGCGCTCGCCTCGTGCCGCTTGCGGACCGCCTCCCGGCTGTCGGCGTACGGCGCGATGACCGGGACCAGCACCAGGATGCCGTTGCGTGCCAGCACCTCGGCGACCAGGCCGATGCGCTGCACGTTGGTGTCCCGGTCCTCGCGGGTGAAGCCGAGGCCGGCGCTGAGGAAGGTGCGTATCTCGTCGCCGTCGAGCACTTCGACCCGCCGCCCCTCCCGGGTGAGGCGGCTTGCCAGTGCCTGGGCCAGCGTCGTCTTGCCGGAGCTGGGCAGCCCGGTCAGCCACACCGTGGCGCCCGGGGTCGGCGGGGTCCTCATGCGCTGCTCCTTGCCGTCGTGCCGGCCACGGGGACGACACCGTGCGCGGCGAGCACGGAGAACCCGGCGGCGCACGCCTGGTCCAGCTCCGCGCGCTCGGCGTCGGGCAGGTCGCGCCAGGACGACGAGGGCGCGCCCACCTTGGCCGCGCACCGGCGCTCCCAGTCGCTGTCGACGAAGTCCGCGCCGAGGAACTCGCCGATACGGTGCAGGGACTCCTCGGGCGCGGCGAGCAGGTCCTCGTACCACAGGTGCAGCACGTTCTCCTGCGGCAGCACGGACATCGCCTCCATGCCGCGCTTCATCTCGTCGGCCCAGTACGTGCCGAACAGCGAGACCGGGAGCCGGTAGTCGCGCACGGCGTCCGCGTCGAAACGATCCGGCAGGAACGGCAGCAGCTCCTCCGGTACGAAGCCCAGGTCCCGTTCGGCGTCCGGCCCGGGAGTCTCGGCGTACGGGTCGTGGCCGAGGGTGAGATGCAGTGCCATCACCACCGCCGCCATCCGGAAGCCGGTGTGACGGCTCATCGACAGCGCGGTGTCCCGGCCGTCGCGCACGATGTGCAGATAGCGGGCGTCGGGGAAGTGCTCGCGGAACTGCCCGGCGAGGATCAGCGAGCCTCCGCTGCGCTCGGCCCACAGGGTCTTGCCGAAACGGGTGCACAGCCAGGCGAACATGCGCCGGTAGTGCTCGCCGGCCCGGGCGTCCGGGAACTCGGCGACGGCCGCCCCGAGTTCGTCGTAGAGCTCGTCGGGGGTGTCGGAGAGGTGGGGGAGGGTGGTCATCAGGACGGCCGGGATACCGGTGGCGGCCTGGAAGCGGGTGGTCGGCGAGGGGCGGTAGAGGACTTCCCTGGGGGCCAGGCCGTGGGCGCCCAGCAGTCGGTTGACGGTGTTGCGGGAGGACAGGACCTCCCAGAACTCCGCCGCCGTGAGGGGGCCTTCGGGGAAGACCCGGGCGGTGATCCGGTACATGTCCGTGAGGTGGTTGAAGAGCTCGCTCAGGCTGAGGGCCTGCGGGTGCTCGCGCAGCAGCTCGGAGACCAGGGTCGAGCCGCAGCGTCCGGTGCCGGTGACGAAGACCTGGCCCGGTGAGGTCGGAGTGGGCATGGCGCAGCTGTTCCTTCCGTGCGTCCTTGGGGCGGTGTCCGTGGGTCGTGCGGAAAGGTGCTTCGGGCGGGCCGACGGAGTGCGGTCCGTCGGTGCCCCGGCCGGTGTCAGGACCGGCGCAGCAGGGCCGCGTACAGCGTCAGGCCAGGTCCGAAGGCCATGGCGACCACCGGTCCTTCGGTGCGGGGCAGGCGCTCGAGGACCATCAGGACGGTGGGCGAGGAGCAGTTGCCGCACTCGTCGAGGACGCCGTAGGAGGCGTCGAGCGCGCCGGCGGGCAGTTCGAGCCGCTCGCCGACGACCTCAAGGATGCGCTTGCCGCCCGGGTGCACGGCCCAGCCGGTGACCTCCTCGGGCTTGAGGCCGTGCGGGGCGAGCAGCTGGTCGCGGACCACCTCGCCGACGTGCTGCGCGAGGACGTCGGGCACCCTCGGCGAGAGGCCCATCTTGAAGCCGAGATCGGTGATCTGCCAGCTCATGAGGTCGGCGGTGCTGTGGTCGGTGACCGCGACGACGTCGATGACCTCGAAGCCGGAGCCGGCGTCGGGCTCCAGGACGACGGCCGCGGCGGCGTCGGCGAACAGCGCGTGCGCCACGATCTGTTCGATGTCCTGGGTGGGCGGCTGGACGTGCAGCGAGGTCAGCTCCAGGCAGAGCAGCACCGCCGGACGGCCGCGCGAGGCGACGAAGTCGGAGACGGCGCCGAGTGAGGGGACGGCGGCGTAGCAGCCCATGTGGCCGATGAACAGCCGCTGGACCTTGCTGCTCATGCCCAGCTCGTCCGCGAGCCGTAAGTCGAGGCCGGGCGTGGTGTAGCCGGTACAGGAGGCGACGGCCAGCATGCCCACGTCCGACGGGGCCAGGCCCGCGGACTCCAGGGCCGCGGAGACGGTGCGCTTGCCCAGCGGCACGGCCTCCTCGATGTAGCGCTCCATGCGCTGTCCGGTGCTCCAGCCGGACACTTCCCGCTCGGCGCGCGGGTCCACGGCCGTGGAGCGGGAGCTGATTCCGGAATTCTCGAATATCCGGCGTGCCAGCGGGAAGCCGTCGTAGTGCTCCAGGAAGAATTCCTTCCAAAGGTCGTCCTGGCTGGTCCGGGTATCCGGAAAGGAATGCGAGGACCCGGTGATGACGGGGCGCGCGGCGGCGCGCAGCCCATGGCGGGCAGGGGCGATTTTCTCTTCGAGGTGCATGCGTGTTTCCCTTGGCTTTCGGGTGGCGTAATAGAGGGAATCGTGCGTGCCGATGGAAGCCGACCCGGCTTCTTTGCACAGGTCAGGCCATCCAAGTGAACATGCGCCAAACGGGCGCATGGAAGATGGAAAGAAGAGTGGTCAGACTCTCCCCCGTTCGATCCGGATCCGATCCGGTGACCTCAGTCAAACACGGGAGTTCCGGTGGAATCAAATATTCCAGGGTAAATTTCCTCGCCGGTAACATTGAGCGGCGCAAAAACGTCGGCCTGCCTCCGGGTAAACCCGGAAGGCAGGCCGACGTCGTGTTATTCGGTCCGGTTCTGATGTCTGGAATCAAATCCTGGTAATTCAGCCAGAGCCGGCATTGATTTCGGTCAGGGGCCGCGCGGGTTCGGTGCGGGCCGGCTGGTGCAGCCGTGCGCCCTCGATGTCCAGATCGGGCAGCAGCCGGTCCAGACCGCGTGGCAGCCACCAGGCGCCGCGTCCCACCATCGCCAGGACCGCCGGTACCAGGGTCATCCGTACGACGAAGGCGTCCACGAGCACGCCGAACGCCAGTGAGAACGCGATGGGTTTGACGATCGCGTCCTCCGTCGTCACGAAGCTGGCGAAGACGAAGAACATGATGAGCGCCGCCGCCGTCACCACCCGCGAGGCCTGTCCGGCCCCGTCGACCACCGCGTCCCTGGCCCGGCCGGTGCGCACCCACTCCTCGCGCATGCTGGACACCAGGAAGACCTCGTAGTCCATGGCGAGTCCGAAGAGCACCGCCATCAGCACGATCGGCAGGAAGCTGACGACGGGTCCGGTCCTGGCCACGCCCAGCGCGTCGGCGAGCCAGCCCCACTGGAACACGGCCACGACCGCACCGAAGGACGCCGCCACCGACAGCAGGAACCCGACGGTCGCCTTGACCGGCACGACCAGCGAGCGGAAGACCAGCAGCAGAAGAATCAGACAGAGCCCGACGACGACGGCCGCGTACGGCAGCAGTGACGCGCTCAGCCGGTCGGAGACGTCGATCCCGATCGCCGTGGTGCCGGTGACGGACACGGCGGCGCCGGTCTCCCGCTCGATGGCGGACGCGTCGCCGCGGATGGTGTCCACGAGGTCCTGCGTGGACTCGTCCTGCGGTCCGCCCTCGGGCACGACCTGGATCACCGCCCGCCCGGACTCCGGCGCGTACTGCGGCTGACCGACCTTGACCACTCCCGGCAGCTCCTGCAGCCGTCCGGCCACCGCGGCCGCCTGCTGCTGCCCGGCCTGCCCCTGGGTGTCCGCCTCGGCGAGCACGAGCAGCGGCCCGTTGAAGCCGGGCCCGAACGCCTCGTCGACGGTGTCGTACGTCTCGCGCTGCGACGTCCCGTGCGCCGCCGTGCCGTTGTCGGGCAGCGCGAGCCGCAGGTCGGCGGCGGGCAGCGCCAGGGTCACCAGGGCGGCGACGGTGCCGACGACGACGAGCAGCGGGCGCCGGGTGACGAGCCGGGCCCAGCGCTGCCCCATGACGGAGGCCTTTGCTGCGGCCTGCTCCGTGGCCTGCTGCGTGGCTTCTCCCGAAGCTTCTTCCGTGGCCTGCTGCGTGGCTTCTCCCGTAGCTTCTTCCGTGGCCTGCTCCGTGGCTTCTCCCGAAGCTTCATCCGTGGCCTGCTCCGTGGCCTTTTCTGTGATCCCCGCAGGAACCTCCCCCGCGGCAACAGCCGCCCGCCGCGCGGCCCGTGACCCCGGCCGGGGCGCGAGCCGTGCGCCCGCGAGGCCGAACAGCGCCGGCAGCAGCGTCACCGCGACCAGCACGGCGATGAGCACCGTCGCCGCCGCACTCAGACCCATGACCGTCAGGAACGGGATACGCACCACGACCAGCCCGACCAGCGCGATGACGACCGTCGTCCCGGCGAAGACCACCGCGCTGCCCGCCGTCCCGACCGCCCGTCCCGCCGACTCGCGCGGTTCCATTCCCTGGGCGAGCTGGGTCCGGTGCCGGGACAGCACGAAGAGCGCGTAGTCGATGCCCACCGCAAGACCGAGCATGAGCGCGAGGCTCAGCGCGGTCGACGACACCGTCACCCCCGAGGACAGCGCCAGCAGCCCGGCGAGCCCGGTGCCGATGCCGGCGAAGGCGGTCAGCAGCGGCATCCCGGCGGCGAGCAGCGAGCCGAAGGTGAGGGCGAGCACCGCCAACGCGACCACGACACCGAGGAGTTCGAGGACGCTGGGGGTGAGTACGCCGTTGCCGTACGCCTGACCGCCGACGGAGACCTCAAGACCCGCCTCCTCGGCGGCCTTGGTGGTCTCCTCCAGCGAGTCGAGCGTGCCGTCGTCCAGGTCGGAGCGGCTGACGTCGTAGTTGACCTGGGCGAGTGCGGTGCGTCCGTCGGGGGTCACCGTGCCGGCCTTGTCGGGCGGGATCACCGCGGCGACCTGCGGGGCGTCCTGCGCGGCGGCCAGGGTCCCCTGGATGCCCTGCGTGGCCCTTGGGTCGGTGACCTTGGCGCCCTCGGGCGCGGTGAACACGATCTGGGCGCTGGTGCCCGCGGCGGCCGGGAAGTCCTCGGCCATCGTGTCCTGCGCCCGCTGGGATTCGGAGCCGGGAATCGTGAACTCGTTGTCGAGCTTGCCGCCCACGACGAGCAGCGCGCAGACGGCGCCGGTCAGCACGGCGAGCCAGGCCGCCAGGACGAGCCGCCGACGGCGGTAGGCGCCGAGACCGAGCCGATAGAGCCAAGTCGCCACGGAGATGCTCCTCGTGCAGTAGTTGCAAGTGCGGTGGGGGGGAGTGGGGGCGTCGGACGGGGGACGGGTCAGGCGTTCACGGTCGTACTGGGTCAGGCGTTCACGGTCGTACTGGGTCAGGCGTTCACGGTCGTACTGCCTCCCGCCAGCTCCAGGCGCAGCCCGTCGGCGGTGACGTCGAGCCGTTCCGGCTCCAGGCCGAGGGGCAGTCCCGACAGGTCGACCTCCTGCGGGGCGTCCCCGAGCAGTTGCCCGGCGAGGGCCTCCGGGACGACGCGATCGCCGACGCGCACGGTGGTGCGCTCGAACCGGATGCCCTCCTGCTCAAGGACAGGCCGGAAACCGACGGAGATCCGTCCGGCCGGCCCGGCGTGCACCACCAGCTCGCCCGTTTCCTGATCGGTGGTGACCGCCGCGATGTTCAGCGCGCCCTCGGTCATCGTGGCGACGGCACCGGCCAGGGCCGTGTCCGTCAGTTCGGCGCTGACCTGGGTGTCGGCCACCGACAGTCCGTCGCCGGTGCGGACCACATCGGCGAGTTCGGCGTGCAGGTCCACCCCGGAGAACCGGCGGAACGTCGCGCCCTCGCCGGAGACCTCCACGCGGGGGAAGGACCCACGGGCCAGTTGCAGCATCACCGGTGTCGGTCCGAAGCCCACGTCAAGGCTGGTGTCCAGGCGCTTCTCCATGCGGTCCGCGAGCCGGTCGGCCGCCTGCTGACGTGCCACCGCCTCGACGGCACCCCCGGTGACCAGCACGGCGCCGACCACGCCCAGGGTGATCAGGCGGGCCCTGCGGGAGATCCGGCCACGGAGCACACGCCCCCTCCCAAAAAGTGTCATGACTGACAGCATACAGAACCTGTCATGACTGACAGATTCTGGACCGTCGGTTTTCCGCCTGAGATACTCCGCACATGGCAACCCTCGACACCTCCACCGCGGAGCCACGCGGGCGTCGCGAGGCGCACAAGGCGGCGACCCGCAAGGCCCTCCAGGAGGCCGCCCACCGCATGTTCGAGGAGCGTGGCTACGCGCAGACCACCGTGCGGGACATCGCGGCGGCCGCCGGGGTCACCGAGCGGACCTTCTTCCGCTACTTCCCCTCCAAGGAGGACCTGGTCCTCGACGAGGTCCTCGACCTCATCCCGGTCATGCGGGCCCATGTCGTGGCCCGCCCCGCCGGCGAGGACTCCTATACCGCCGTCCTGGGCGCCTGTCTCGACCTCATCGCCGACGGCGCCCCCGCCCTGATGTTCAGTGGGCCGCCGCAGCGCTTTCCCGGCCGGTCGGTGCGCCAGTTCCTGCCGGTGCTCAGCCAGTTCGAGGACGGTCTCGCCGACGCCCTGCGGGAGCGGCTCGCCGAGCATGATCCCGACCCGGCCACGCCCCTGCGCGCGGCCGTGCTGGCCCGGGCCGCTGCCGGCGCGATGCGCTCCGCGCTGTTCGCGTACGCCGGTCTGCCGGAGGAGGAACGCACGCCCGCCGTGGCACACGAACTGCTGGCTTCCGCGTTCGAGTACCTCCGGGAGTCATGAGCGCGCGACACCCGGACACCGGGTCGCCGCAGGCCCATTGCCCAGGCAAACCCACCATGAGTAGCCTATGTTCGTCATTCCGATCGGCTGTTGAAATTTCGAACACAGCCCTACAGACATCAAAGGGAGGGGGCCGGACGTGGGACGCCTCGTACCTGCCGTGACCCGGGCTCTCGACATCCTTGAGCTCTTCCTCGACGGGGACGGCACACTCTCCGCCCCCGACATCGTGCGCAAGCTCCAGCTCCCGCGCACCACCGTGCACGAACTCGTCACCACGCTCGCCGCGCGGTCCTACATCGTCCCGGTGCCGGGGCAGCCGGGCCGCTACCGGCTGGGCGTACGGCCGTACCAGCTCGGCAGCCGGTACGCCGAGCAGCTCGACCTCGCCGCCGAGGGCCAGCAGGTGGCCCGGTCGGTCGCCGAGACCTGCGACGAGACCGTACACGTGGCGATCCTCGAGGGCACCGACGTCATCTACATCGCCAAGGTCGACTCCACGCACGCCGTGCGCATGGTGTCGGCGGCCGGCCGTCGCCTGCCCGCCCACTGCACCTCCGTCGGCAAGATGCTGCTGGCGTCCCTGCCGGAGCCGGAACTCACCTCGCGTATCCCGGACAACGCCGAGCTGGTCGCGATGACCCCCAACAGCATCACCGACCCGGCCGTTCTGCGCGAGGCCCTTGCCGGGATCCGCACGCGCGGGATCGCCGTGGAGAGCCGCGAGTCCAACCCGGACGTCTCCTGCGTCGCCGCCCCGGTACGGGACCGCACCGGCCGGGTCGTCGCCGCGCTGTCCATCTCCGTGCCGATGATCCGCTGGAGCGAGGAGCGCAAGGCGGAGCTGGAGCAGCTCGCCGCCAAGGGCGCCGCCGAGCTCTCCGAGCGCCTCGGCCACCGGAGCCCGGCATGACGTACGAAGTGGCCGTTCGCGCGGAAGCGACTCTCGGTGAAGGGCCCACCTGGGACCCCGTCACCGGCCGGCTGATCTGGATCGACATCCTCGGCTCCCGTGTCCACACCTACGATCCCTCCTCCGGCCGTCGCACCGGCCGGACCACCGACCAGCACGTCGGCGCCGTCAAGCCCCGCGCGAACGGCGGCCTCGTCCTCAACCTCCGCGACGGCGTCGCGGTCCTCGACCCCGACGGCTCCTTCCGCTGGCTCCACCACGAGCCCGTGCCGGGCCGCCGAGCCAACGACGCCGCCGTCGCCCCCGACGGCTCCCTGTGGGCCGGCACGATGCGCTACGACGAGGCCCCGGGCGGCGGCACCCTGTCCCGGATCGGCTCCGACGGCTCCGTCACCGCCGTCCTCGACGACGTCGCCGTCAGCAACGGCACCGGCTGGAGCCCCGACGGCCGTCGCATGTACTACATCGACTCGCCCACCCGTCGTGTCGACGTCTTCGACCATGCGGACGGGGCCGTCACCCACCGCCGTCCGCTGACCGAGATCGAGGACGGCGCCGGCTTCCCGGACGGCCTCACCGTCGACGCCGACGGCTGCGTGTGGGTGGCGCTGTGGGACGGCGGGGCGGTACGGCGGTACACGCCCGACGGCAGGCTGGACCGGGAGATCACCCTCCCCACCCCCCGGATCACGGCCTGCGCCTTCGGCGGCGCGGACCTCACCGACCTCTACATCACCACGGCCCGGGTGGGCCTTGAGGCCCCGCATCCGGTGGCGGGCTCGCTGCTGGTGGTGCCGGGGGCGGGCAAGGGACTGCCCCAGCAGCCGTTCGCCGGGTGAGCGGACCGGCCCAGGGGCGCGGGGGTGTCATGTGCGGCTCCGCCGCGTGCCGGCGACCAGCCCCCTGAACCCGCAGCCGAACGGCTACTGCAGCCCCGCCCGCTTCAACTCGTCAGCAGTCAAAGGGGGCTCGGTCAAACCCGGCTTCAACGGCCCCACGACCGCCGCCAACAGCACCGGCGGAGTCAACAGCACCTCCGCCCGCCGCTCCAGTGATGTCACGTCCGTCATGCGGCGGGCGATCCGCCCGTTGCCCGTGGCGGTGTACATCAGCCGGTCCACGTAGGCGGCGACCAGACGGTCCCGCAGCGTGGGACCGTTCTCCGTCGCGCCCGGGTAGAACACGTCCTGGCTGATGGCCAGGTCCCAGGCCGCGCCGACCGGCCGGGCGACCGCCTTCTGGACACGACGGGACAGCCCGGGCGCGCCCCAGCCGTGACGCTTCGTCAGTTGCCGTAGGAGCAGTGCGCTCTGGGCGGCCACGGACAGGCCATGGCCGTAGATCGGGTTGTACGCGGCCACCGCGTCGCCGAGCACGGTGAAGTTCGCGGGCCAGGTGGGCATCCGCTCGTAGAAGTAGCGGCGGTTGACGGTGGCGCGGGTGAACGCCACGTCGGACAGCGGCTCGGCCTCCCGCAGCAGGTCGCCGATGAGCGGATGGCGCAGTTCCTCGCGGGCGAAGCGGACGAAGTCGTCGTTCGACGGGGAGGGCTCGCCGCCCCGGGTGCCGTTCACGGTGACGATCCAGCGGCCGTCCTCGATGGGCAGCAGGAAGCCCGCCCGGCCCGGTCCGCCGGTGTGCGGGTCGGGCTGCACGTTGACGACCGGGAAGCCGTCCCGGGCCGCTTCGGGGGCGAGGTAGAGCCGGCTCGCGTACGCCAGACCGGAGTCGACCTCGCGCCGCTCGGGCGCGGGCAGCCCCAGTTCCGTCAGCCACCGGGACGCTCCGGAACCCCGGCCGGTGGCGTCGACGACCAGGCCCGCGTCGATGGTCCGTTCGCGGCCGTCGCCCTCGCGTACCCGGACCCCGGTGACGGCCTCCGGACTGCCCGCGAGGCCCAGGACCTCGGTGCCCTGGAGCAGCTGGACCCGCCCGTCCGCGAGGACCTGCGCACGGATCGTCGCGTCGAGCAGGTCCCGCCCGGCCAGGATCACATGGTGGGACTCGGGCCAGCGCCGGAACCAGCCCTGCGACGACAGTCCGACGACGTCCGTGGTGACCGGCGAGCGCCGTGCCCCGGCGTCCCGGAGCAGACCGGTGACGCCCGGCAGCAGCCGCTCCAGAGCCCGCACACCACCGGACCACAGCATGTGGGCGTGCCGGGCCTGCGGCAGCCCTTTGCGCGGCTCGGCTCCCGAGGGCAGCTCATCGCGTTCGACGACGAGGACCCGGTCGGCGAGGCCGGTCAGCGCCCGCGCCGCGAGCATGCCCGTGTGGGATCCCCCCAGGACTACGGCGACTCTTGCGGTGGAGGGGCGTTCACTCATGCGCGGACATGCTCTCTGCCGGGACGGCCGCGCGGGCGCGGACCGCCTTGATTTCGTCGGGTCTGCGCAGGGCCTGGGCCACGGCCTGGATCTCCTGCAGCAGGTAGGTGGTGTCGGGGTCGCCGGGGCCGTCGCTCTCCGGGCGGCGGCGCTTGGTCTCGACGGCGTCCAGGATGGTCACGGCGGCGGCGAGGGCCTGTGCCCGGCCGTGCCCGAAACCGAGGGCGAGGGCCGCGTCGTGGGACCGGACGCGCAGGTCCTCGTCGAGGAACCGGGACAGTTGCAGGAGGGCGTCGCGGATGAACGTCTCCCGGCGGATCAGTCGCATCTCGGGGGTGGAGCGCAGGGCGAGTGGCTCGCGGCTGCCCGCGACGGTCCGCATCAGCCGGGCGAGAGGCTTGAGGTTGCGGTGCCGGCGGCGGACCAGCCAGCGCTCGTGGAGGTACTGGCCGGCGTGCGGGACGATGAAGCCGGTCGCGACCAGAGTGGCGGCGATGCAGGCCGCCGAGGGCGCGATGTTGGTGTTCAGCCAGTCCAGGTCGTGGCCGGTCCAGCGGGCCACCACGGCCGTGAGCTTGGCGGCGCTGAAGAGCAGGTTCGTCGCGTAGCCGATCCCCAGGAACCTCAGGCCCCAGCGCAGCCAGGCGTCGAGTCCGTCGGTGCGGATCCAGTTCCAGACGAGGCGGGCCGTGACCGAGCAGGCCACGGTGTGCGCGACCAGGTAGAGGAGGATCTCCTCGCGCATGAACGGGGTGGTGGCGTAGTACGTGTCCAGGTCCCGGGTCCGCTCCACGGGCACGTCGGCGAGCGCGAACAGCACCCACAGCGCGACGACGACGCCCGCGTAGACGGAGACCACCCACCGGGTCGCGCGCCGGGTCTGCGCGCGGCGGTCGCTGCGGCCGTTGCGCCAGTGGACGACCAGCAGCAGCCAGGACGCCGACAGCGCGGTGAGCAGGGAGTACACCCAGGGCGCCGCGATGTTGGGCACTCCGGTGACCCGGTTGGTCCAGGCGATCGTGCTCGGGGCCGCGAAGACGAACACCGCGCAGGCGAACAGCAGCAGGCCGCCGACGGCGCGCAGCATCGGGTCCCGCCACAGCTTGACGATGCTGGGCAGTTTGATGGCCAGGGCCGCGGACAGGACCACGGTGGGCAGCCAGAAGGAGATGTACAGCCCGCTGAAGAGGTTGCCCGTCGCGAGCGAACCGGTGTGGGTCACCGCTCCGCACCCCTGCGTCCGCGATAACCCATGGACCGCTCCAGCGGGTTGAGGGACATACGACCGCCCCGGCCCGAGAGGTACGGGTGGAACGCCGCCGCCAACCGGTGCCCGAAGTCGTCCGCCTCCGCCTCGTCCGTCGCCCGGGAGCCGTCGCGCGCGGCCACCGTGAGGGCGATGTCGTCCCAGCCGGGCCGCCCGGCGAAGGCGTGTGCGGCGGCCGTACCCATGCCGTGGTCGTGCCGGTGCCCGGCATGCAGATGCCACAACTCATGGCCCAGGATGACCAGTTGCTGCATGGCCTCGGCCCGTTCCTCGACGATGACCAGGTCGAAGTCCTGGAACTCCACCCACAGGCCGGTGACTTCGATCTCGTCGGGGAACCGCTCGAAGCGCAGTTCGACGGGCCGTCCGCCGCGGCGGGCCGTC
Source organism: Streptomyces sp. P17 (assembly GCF_032436805.1). Taxonomy (NCBI): domain Bacteria; kingdom Bacillati; phylum Actinomycetota; class Actinomycetes; order Kitasatosporales; family Streptomycetaceae; genus Streptomyces; species Streptomyces sp. P17. The sequence continues at coordinate 34,937 of NZ_JAVRBF010000047.1, forward strand.
ACCTCCTCGCACAGCGCCCGGCAGACCTCGTGCACCCCGGCGGGGGGAGTGGGTCTGGACCGCAGCGCGGCGTTCAGTTCGCCCGTCAGCCGACGCATCGCGGAGCCGGTTCTCGCGCGCCGCAGCGCCGCGGCGACCCGCCCCGCCCTCTTGCGCGCGATGTCCATCGATCCCCCTTCTTGCCGTCACCCGGCAGTCCGTCCGAGCGTACGCGGCCGGAACTGGCCACGTCATGCGTTCCGATGACCGTTTGTCCAAGTGAGAACGACCGCTCGCGGTTCTGGAAATCTTGTCCCAGCCATTGACTGGAAACCGCTTCCTATCTACGGTCCCGTTCGAAGTTACGGGCACCTTTCGAAATACCGAACCACCTGAACCTCTTCTCCGACTGTAAGGGCAGGCAATGGGACGACCTGACCTGAATCGCAGGCAACTGCTCGCCGCCGCCGGCGGTTTGGCCGTCGCCGGAAGCTTCGGCTTCGCGGCCCTCGGGACCGGGGCCGACGCACTCGCCTCCGGCGCCGACACCCGGGTGCGCTACTGGAACCTCTTCAGTGGCGGCGACGGCTCCAACATGATCGCGATGCTGGATGCCTTCCGTAAGGAGAACCCCGGCATCGCGGTCAAGGACTCCACGCTCCAGTGGGGCAACCCCTTCTACACCAAACTCGCCATGGCGGCAGCCGGCAACCGGGCCCCCGAGCTCGGCGTCATGCACATGGGCCGGGTCGCGGGCTTCTCACCGGGCCGGCTCCTCGACCCGTGGGACGAGGCCCTCCTCGCCGGCTACGGGGTGCGCAAGGAGGACTTCAACCCCGCGCTGTGGAACCGCGGTGTCATCGACGGCAAGCTCTACGCCCTGCCGCTCGACATCCACGTCCAGCTCTGCTTCTACCGCAAGGACGTGCTGAAGCAGGCGGATCTGCTCGGCGACGACGGCCGGATGATCCCGGTCACCTCCACCGACGAGTGGTTCGACGTCCTGAAGAGGGCCAAGGCGGTCCAGAAGAAGGGCCTGCAGACCATCGGCCTGTGGACCAACGACCAGAACTTCCAGTGGTGGTTCTTCGTCGCCTTCTACACCCAGCTCGGCGGCCAGTGGTTCAACGACGACAACACCGAGGTCCTCTTCGACTCCGACAAGGCCACCCAGGTCCTGGAGTTCCTCCGGCAGCACGTCACCGACGGCTATGTCATCCCCGGTGCCCCCACCGGCGAGCAGTTCATCAACGGCGCCCCCTTCACCTGGGAGGGCAACTGGTCGGTGCCGGTCTTCTCCGGCGCGAAGCTGGACTACGGCGCCACCCCGCTGCCCGCCGTCTTCGGCAAGCAGGCCACCCACGCCGAGTCGCACGCCTTCGTCCTGCCGCACCAGGCGGGCCGCGGCGGCGCCACCAACGAGGCCGCGCACAAGCTGGCCGCGTACGTCGTCCAGCACGCCCAGCAGTGGGCGGCCGGCGGCCACATCCCCGCGTACACCCCGACGCTCGCCACGGACGCGTACCGAAAGCTCACCCCGCAGAACGAGTACGTGAGCGCCATGGACCACCAGGCCACCGAGCCGAAGGTGTGGTTCGCGGGCTCCACCGGCGTCCTCGCCCAGGACCTCGGCCCGGTCGTCGTCTCCTCGACGATGGGCTCCGCCAAGCCGGCCGCCGTCGCCGAAACGATGAGGAGCCGCCTCATCAAGCTCCTCGCCTCGAAGAACCCGATGGACGGCAGGACCGCCGCGCAAGGAGGTGCGGTCGCATGACGACGACCAGTGCTGAGACCGTCATCTCACCGGCGCGGGCGAAGACGGCCGCGGCCGGCGCGACCGTCCGCCGCAAGCAGGGCTTCCAGCACGGGGGTTGGTTCATCGCCCCGTTCCTGGCCCTGTTCGCGCTGTTCGTGATCTGGCCGCTGCTGCGCGGCCTCTACCTCAGCTTCACGGACGCCAACATCTCCGGCGAGGGCGCGAGCTTTGTCGGCCTCGACAACTACCGTGACGCGCTGAACGACACGGCGATGTGGGACGCGCTCGGCCGCAGCGCGTACTTCACGCTGCTCGTCGTGCCCTGCATCACGGTCCTGGCCTTCCTGCTCGCGATGCTCGCGCACCACATCGAGCGCGGCAAATGGCTGTGGCGGCTGTGCTTCTTCGCGCCGTTCCTGCTGCCGTCGACGGTCGCGGCCAACATGTGGCAGTGGCTGTTCACCCAGGGGATCGGCCTGTTCAACGAGACCTTCGGTCTGACCACACCCTGGCTCACCGACAAGTCGTACGCCATGCTCGCCATCGTCATCACCACCCTGTGGTGGACGGTCGGCTTCAGCTTCCTGCTCTATCTCGCCGCGCTCCAGGGCATCCCCGAGCACCTCTACGAGGCCGCCAAGCTGGACGGCGCGAACGCCTGGCACCGCATCGTCCACATCACCCTGCCGATGCTGCGCAACATCACGGGACTGGTGATCGCGCTCCAGATCCTCGCCTCGCTCCAGCTCTTCGACCAGGCCGTGGTGATGATGGACTTCGGTCCGGGACCCGAGCTCAGCACCAGGTCGTTCGTGCAGTACACGCTCGAACAGGGCTTCACCAGCTACCGCGTGGGCTACGCCTCCGCGATGTCCATCATCTTCTTCGTGATCATCGCGGCCGTCGCCCTCGCGCGGATGGCGCTGCTGCGCAACCGTGAGGAGGCCACCCGATGAGCACCGCTCAGATCCGGGTCAAGTCCCGCAAGCCCTGGACGCCCAGCCAGATCGTGCTCACGCTGATCGGCGTCGCCGTCTCCGCCGTCTTCATGGCGCCGATCGCCGCGGCCCTGCTGACCTCGCTCAAGTCCGAGGCCGAGGCGGCCGAGATCCCGCCGCACTGGCTCCCGGAGGTCTGGACGGGCCAGGCGTGGAAGTCGCTGTGGGAGACCGGCAACGTCACCAACTGGTTCGTCAACTCCCTGGTCGTCTCGGTCTGTGTCACCACCATCGTCCTGGTCGTCAGCGCGCTCGCCGGATACGGCTTCGCCCGCACCGAGTTCCGCGGCAAGAACGTCCTGCTGGGCGTGGTGATGGCGGGCCTGATGATCTCCCCGGCGGTCCTCGGCGTTCCCCTGTTCACCACGGTCCAGCAGATGGGGATGGTCGACACCTACTGGGGCATGATCCTGCCGCAGTGCGCGCCGGCCGCGATGGTCTACATCCTCTACAAGTTCTTCCAGGGCATCCCGCGCGAGCTGGAGGAGGCCGCGTTCATCGACGGCGCGGGCCGCTGGCGGGTCTTCTTCACCATCGTCGTCCCGCTCGCCCGCCCCTCCCTCGCGGCGGTCGGCATCTTCACCTTCATCGCCTCGTGGAACAACTTCCTGTGGCCGTACATGGTGACCAACAACCCCGACCTGATGACCATGCCGAACGGCATCGCGACCGTCATGAACTCCTACGGCATCCAGTGGGCCCAGCTCATGGCCGGCGGCCTGATGGCGGGCCTGCCCCTCATCGTCGTCTTCGTCTTCTTCCAGCGGCAGATCGTGGCGGGCGTCGCCCACACGGGATTGGCGGGACAGTGACCATCCGCAGAACCCTCACCGCCGTCGCGACGGCGGCCGTCCTGGCCCTGCTGCCCAACGCGGCACAGGCGGCGGAGAGTTACCCCGACCCCCGGCCGGTCACCGGCCAGCAGATCATCCACGACCCGACCGTCATCCGCCTCAAGTCCGGTGAGTACGCCGCCTATTCGACGGGCGGAGTGATCGGCGCCCGCCTCTCGAAGGACGGCAAACAGTGGGACGACGCGGGCAACGCCTTCGCCGAGCCCCCGAGCTGGTGGTACGAGTACAACAACACCGGTGACCCCTGGGCCCCGGACATCTCCTACCGCGCGGGCACGTACTGGCTGTACTACGCCGTCTCGTCCTGGGGCACCAACCACTCCGCGATCGGGGTGGCCACCTCCCCCTCCGGCCTCCCCGGCACCTGGACCGACCACGGCAAGGTCTTCAGCTCCGAGAAGACCGACGACTGGAACGCCATCGACCCCGCCCTGATCAAGGCGGACGGCAAGCTGTGGATGTCCTTCGGCTCGTACTGGACGGGCATCCGCATGGTGGAGCTGAACCCCGCCACCGGCAAGGCGGTCGAGGGCGCCACGGTCCAGCACCTCGCCACCCGCCCGGACCTCCCGTACGCCGTCGAGGGCCCGTACATCGTCAAACACGGCCGCTACTACTACCTCTTCGCCTCCTACGACGCCTGCTGCTCGGGCGTGAACTCCACCTACAAGATCAAGGTGGGCCGCTCGACGGACATCAAGGGCCCCTACGTGGACAGCACGGGCAAGCCGATGCTGGAGGGCGGCGGCGACCTGGTCCTGGAGGGCCACGGCCGCTTCATCGGCACCGGCGGCCAGTCGGTCTTCCAGGACAAGGGCAGCGACTGGCTGGCCTACCACTACTACGACGCACAGGACAACGGCACGCCGAAGCTGGGCCTGAACAGGCTGAGCTGGAAGGCGAACGGCTGGCCGAGCGTCCTTTAGGGGCGCGGGGCCGTGTCGATATGCGGCTCCGCCGCGTGAGCGCGACCAGCCCCCACGCACCCGCAGCCGCCGACAACGCAGAACCACCTCCTTCGAAAGGCGACCATGCACACCGCCCGCTTCACCCTCGACCCGGCCTTCACCGTCGGCGAAGTGAACCCCCGCCTCTTCGGCTCCTTCGTGGAACACCTGGGCCGCTGCGTATACACCGGCATCTACGAACCGGACCACCCCGCAGCCGACGAAGCCGGCATCCGCCAAGACGTACTGGACCTCGTCCGCGAACTCGGCGTCACCGCCATCCGCTACCCCGGCGGAAACTTCGTCTCCGGCTTCAAGTGGGAAGACTCCGTGGGCCCCGTCGAAGACCGCCCCCGCCGCCTGGACCTCTCCTGGCACTCGACGGAGACCAACCGCTTCGGCCTCTCCGAGTACATCGCCTTCCTGAGGAAGATCGGCCCCCAGGCCGAACCCATGATGGCCGTGAACCTCGGCACCCGAGGCGTCGCCGAGGCCATCGAACTCCAGGAGTACGCCAACCACCCCTCCGGCACGGCACTCTCCGACCTCCGCCGCAGCCACGGCGACAAGGACCCCTTCGGCATCCGCCTGTGGTGCCTGGGCAACGAGATGGACGGCCCCTGGCAGACCGGCCACAAGACGGCCGAGGAGTACGGCCGGATCGCCGCCGAGACGGCCCGCGCCATGCGCCAGATCGACCCGGCCGTCGAACTCGTCGCCTGCGGCAGCTCCGGCCAGTCGATGGAGACCTTCGCCGCATGGGAGGCGACGGTCCTCAAGGAGACGTACGACCTCGTCGACTACATCTCCCTGCACGCCTACTACGAGCCCGTCGACGGTGACGTCGACTCCTTCCTCGCCTCCGCGGTCGACATGGAGTCCTTCATCGAGAACGTGGTCGCCACCTGCGACCACATCGGCGCCCGGCTGAAGTCCAAGAAGAAGATCAACCTCTCCTTCGACGAGTGGAACGTCTGGTACCTGTCCCGCTGGCAGGAGCAGGCGACCACGTTCGGGCAGGACGACTGGCCGGAGGCCCCCCGGCTGCTGGAGGACAACTACAGCGTCACCGACGCCGTCGTCTTCGGCTCGCTCCTGATCGCCCTGCTCCGGCACGCGGACCGCGTCACGGTCGCCTGTCTCGCGCAGCTCGTGAACGTCATCGCCCCGATCATGACCGAGCCCGGCGGCCCGGCCTGGCGGCAGACGACGTTCTTCCCGTTCGCGCAGGCCGCGCGGTACGGCCGCGGCCAGGTCCTCGACGTACGGGTGGACTCGCCGACGTACGGGACGAGGAAGTACGGCGAGGCCGATCTGCTGCACGCCACCGCCGTACGCGCCGAGGACGGCACGGTCACCGTGTTCGCGGTGAACCGCGGCCGCACCGAGTCGCTGCCGCTCGAAGTCGCGCTCACCGGACTGGACCTCACGCGGATCATCGAGCACAGCGCGCTCGCCGACGCCGACCCGGACGCCCGCAACACCCTCGACGAGCCCGAGCGCGTCACCCCGCACCCGGTCGAGGGCGCAGCCCTCCAGGACGGCACCCTCACCGCCGTACTGGAGCCACTGTCCTGGAACGTGATCCGGCTGGGGTGACAATGGTCGTATGAGGATCTCGGCACGGGCGGACTACGCGGTACGAGCGGTACTGGAGCTCGCCGTACGGCACGACGACGGCCCGGTGAAGGCGGAGACCATCGCCACCGCGCAGGACATTCCGCACAAGTTCCTGGAGGGCATCCTCGGCGACCTCCGCCGCGCCGGTCTGGTCGACAGCCGGCGCGGCGGCAACGGCGGCTACCGGCTGGCCCGGGACGCGTCGGCGATCACCGTCGCCGATGTGATCCGGGCCGTCGACGGCCCCATCGTCTCCGTGCGCGGGGTCCGCCCGACCGGTCTGTCCTACGCCGGTTCGGCCGAGCCGCTGCTGCCGCTGTGGATCGCGCTGCGCGCCAACGTCCGCCGGATCCTGGAGGGCGTCACCATCGCGGACATCGCGGGCGGCACGCTGCCCGAGTCCGTCGAGCTGCTGGCCGCGGAACCCGCCGCCTGGGAGAACCCTTAGGGGGTGTTTTGAAAGTCCCGCACAGCACCCACGGCGCCCGGCACGCACCCTCGCCGCACCGGCCAAAGACCCAAGTACGTCCAGTACGAGGGCCTTCGTCCGGCACGCCGAGGGCACGCACCGAACACCGCGGGCACCGCACAGGACTTTCAAAACACCCCCTAGAGCCCTTTCTCAGCTCGCACTCAGCTTGATCCCCCAGCGTCCCGTCCCGTCCATTCCTACTCACCCGGTAGGAAACCCAGGGACAGGACGGTTACGACCCATGCGCACGCTGATACTGCTCGCCCTCGCGGGCCTGGGCGCCCAGTTCGTGGACGGCAGCCTCGGCATGGCCTACGGCGTCACCTCGACCACGCTGCTGCCGGCCATGGGCACCAACCCGGCCGCCGCCTCGGCCACCGTCCACCTCGCCGAGATCGGCACCACCCTGATGTCGGGCGCCGCGTATCACATCGCGTGGAAGGAGTGCCCCTCCGCCTGACCGGCGAGGAAGTCCGCCCAGACGGTGGGGGAGAGGGTGAGCTGCGGTCCCCGCCGGTCCTTGGAGTCGCGGACGTGGACGGTGGCGGGGGTGACGGCGACCTCGACGCAGTCGCCGGAGCCGCTGCTGCTGTAGCTCGACTTGTGCCAGGAGAGGGCCACTTCGACGCAGTCGTCGCCGGAACCGCCGCTGTAGCTGCTCTTGAACCAGGTCAGTTCGGACGTGCTCATAGGTCTCCTCGCATCCGCTGCAACAGGCCCATGGAGTCTGTGAGAGTGAGAGCCTGTGAGCGCATCCTGGCATACCGCATCTGGAGCATGCTGACCACCTTTGGGTCAGCGATGAACTGGCCGCTTTCCTGGGTCGCGTCCCGCGAGGTGGTGTAAGCGATCATGCGCTTCGCCTTCCGGTACCTGGCTCGCGATGATCTCTCCGTTGGCGCGGCACGCGAAGTGGCCCGGTCAGGCGCGGGGAGTGCCTCAGCCGGTCGAAGTACCCGGCGTGACCTGCGAGTTCCGGTCCGTTGATCGGCTACACCACCCGGCGGGACGCCATCCTTTCCTGCCCCTCGCAATAGGCGAACCACTGGTTCTCGGGGGTCTCCAGCAGCCGCATCGGGCCGTCCAGCCTCGCGTGGGTCTCCTGCTCCGTCGGCATGATCTGGAGCTCCACATTCCGCAGTTGGGCGATCTCCAGCACATGGTCGATGAGGTCCCGCGTGACCGCCACCCCACCCGTGTGCCGCCGGAACAGATGCTCCTCCAGGATGAAGGCGAACGCCGTGTTCGGCCGCTCCCGCAGCAGCCGTTGCCGTTCCGCCCGCGCGCTCCACTGCGCCTCGATCTGTTCGTCACTCAGCGGCGGAAGCTGGTTCGTGAACAGAGTCCGCGCATACGTCTCCGTCTGCAACAGCCCTGGAATCAACCGGCATTCGTACGTATAGAGCGTGATGGCGGTGGCCTCCAGCTGGGCCCACCGCCGAAACCAGGCCGCCAACCCCGGTTGCCGAGCCAGATGCCTCTCTGCCTTCCTCAGCGCACCCGTGTTCCCCAGCACCCCCTCCGCCCGCTCGCCGAACCGCGGATCCGGCATCCGCCGCCCCTGCTCGATCGACGCCACCGTGTGTTTCGAGAGCCCCACCCACTCCCCGAACTCCTCCCGGCTCAGCCCGGCATGCTCCCGCAGCGCCTGCACGACCGCCCCGAACGTCCGCAGACTGCCCGACGACTCCGGCTCCCCACCCGTCCCCACCGCACCATCGACCACCGTCGGTCACCTCCCGCGACCCATGGTTACGGTCAGTCATGCGTACTGTCCACCCCGTCACCGCGTACGCTCCCGCAGCGTACGCGCCGCCGACCTGGTGAAGTGCCGTGCGTGGGCGACAGATTGGGCGCATGACCGCACCGCGCACCTCCCACCCCCCGGTTACCGTAAGTGTGTTCACCCAGCGGCTCACCGCCACCCCGCGCGGCGCCCGCCTCGCCCGTCACCTCGCCCAGAGCCAGCTGCACGTCTGGGGCATCCCGCACGGCACCGACGTGTCGGACGCCGTTGCCGCGATCGTCGCCGAGCTGGCCACCAATGCCGTGACCCACGCCCGTGTTCCGGGCCGGGACTTCGAGCTGCGGCTGTCCCTCGTCAGCGGGAGTGTCCGAGTCGAGGTCAGCGACACCTGCGCCGAACGGCGACCACCCGAGCCCGCCGCCGTGAGGCCCCCGCACCCGCTCGACGAGTACGGCCGCGGACTCGTCCTTGTCCAGGCCTTCGCCGACCGCTGGGAGGTGCTGGAGCGGGAGCCTCCCGGCAAGACGGTCCGCGCCGAGGTGGACGTACCGAAGTGGCTGTCACTGTGGCGCCGTTGAAGACAGGAATGAATCGGACAGGAGGCCCCGAACCGCCGGCGTCTGCGGGTTTCCTCAGCTCGGCCTGCACAGCAGCGGCTTGTCCAGCTCGGCGCACGGGCGGTGGCCGTGGTGGCGCAGATGCTGCGCGAACCATTGACGCGCAAGGGGTTCGATTCTACGGTCCGGCCGTCCGAAGTAACGATCGTTGTTCGACATACAGAACAGGAGCGTTCGCGGGAGCCGCACCAGAACCGCTCTGCTCGCCCTCCCCGCCGCCGCGCTGCTGGCCCTCATCCCGTCCACTGCGTCGGCCTACCCCAACCCCGGCACCGTCACGGGCTCCACCGTCGTCCACGACCCGACGATGATCCGCACCTCGTCCGGGCAGTACCTGCTGTACGCCACCGGCGGTGGCATGGCCAGCAAGACGTCCGGCAACCGCATCGCCTTCAGCGCCGGCGCCGACGCCTTCTCCTCCCGCCCGAGCTGGTGGTCGACGTACTCCTCCGTGCCGGAGGCCTGGGCGCCGGACATCTCGTACCACGGCGGCAAGTACCTGATGTACTACTCCGTCTCGAAGTTCGGCTCCAACACCTCGGCGATCGGGCTCGCCACCTCCAGCACCGGCCAGCCGGGCAGCTGGACCGACCAGGGGACCGTCTACACCTCCGGCTCGTCCAGCGACTACAACGCCATCGACCCGAACCTCTTCGTCGACGGCGACGGCAAGTGGTGGCTGTCCTTCGGCAGTTGGTGGACCGGGATCAAGATGATCCAGATCAACCCGGCGACGGGCAAACAGCTCTCCACCAACACCACCCGCTACTCACTGGCCTCCCGCCCGACCGGCACCAAGGCGGTGGAGGCGCCGTACATCGTCAAGCGCAACGGCTACTACTACCTCTTCGCCTCGTACGACACCTGCTGCGCGGGCACCAGCTCGACGTACAAGGTGAAGGTGGGCCGCGCCACCAGTGTCACCGGGCCGTACTACGACAAGAACGGCGTGTCGATGATGAACAACGGCGGGACACCCGTACTGGAGTCGCAGGGCCGGTACATCGGCCCCGGCGGGCAGTCGATCATGAACGACGTCGACGGCGACCTGATCGTCTACCACTACTACGACGGCCAGGACAACGGCACGCCGAAGCTCGGCATCAACCTCCTGAACTGGAGCAGCGGATGGCCCGTCGCCTACTGACCTCGAATCCGCAGTGGCACCCCGCAAGCGCGGGCGAGCGCACCCACCCCTACGGTCACCCCATCCCGGCCGCGTTGGGCCACCCTCCGGCATGGGGCCACCCGGTGGCCGGGGCGGGGGCAAGCCCGGGCCCGGTAGTCCCACGGACCTGCGCCGCCGTGAGCCCGCCACGGGCAGGAACGCCAGGCGGCGTAGGCCCGGCGGCCGCCGCCGCAGGCATGGGCATCGGCATGGGGGCGGCCGGTGCCGGGGCCGGCATGGGAGTCGGCGCCGGCATGGGTGAAGGCATGGGCGACGGCATCGGAATACCCGCCCCGTTCGTCGACCCCACCAACCGATCCACGGCCGCCGTACCCGAGCTGTAGCTGGTCCCTGTAGCCAGCTCGGGCACGGCGGCCGCTCCCCTCCTGGTCCCGTAGAGCACCTGCTCCAGGCCGGACACCAGGCGACGCACGTCCACCTGGGGGCGCACCACGAGTCTCAGGAAGCGGCTGGACGACCCGATCTTGTTGCCGCACTCACGGACCAGGATCCGGTGCTCGGCGAGCAACCGGTCCCGGACGACGGTGCCTTCGGCACCCACGGGAAGCCGTACGAAAAGGAAGTTGCCCTGGGAGGGGTACACGGTCAGACCCGGCAGCGCGGCGAGCTGCGATGCCATGTCGAGCCGGTCCCGGCGCACCTGGTGCAGGCTCTCCGCGTACTCCGGACCGTGGTGCTTCAGCATGAACACCACGTGCTCGGCGAAGGCGTTGAGGTTCCACTTGGGGAGCATGGAACGGACCCGCCCCGCGAGCGCCGGGTTGGCGACCAGATACCCGAACCGTATGCCGTGCAGACCGAAGTTCTTGCCGAGGCTGCGCAGCACGATGACGTTGGGCCGCAGCATCGCCTCCTGCACCACCGAGGGCTCCGCCTCCGCGTCGGCGAACTCCAGGAACGACTCGTCGATGACGACCAGATCGAGATCGGCCATGGCGTCCATGAACTGCACGATGGCGTGCCGGTGCAGAAAGCCGCCGTCGGGGTTGTTGGGGTTGCAGATCACGGCGGCACGTGTGCCGCGGGCCCGGATGAACTCGGCGTACTGTGCGAGATCGAGGGCGAAGCCGCTGGACTCCTGGAGCGGAAACATGTCGACCCGCTTGCCGGTCTCCATGGGCTGGTCGGTCCAGCGGCCGAAGGTGGGGACGGGGACGGCGAGGGACTCGCGGACCAGCAGATGGTCGATCCAGGTGATCAGCTCGGTCGAGCCGTTGCCCATCGCGACGGCCTGCGGGGGGAGTTGGAGGAGGTTGCACAGCTCGGCCGTGATCGTGTCGGCGCTGCTGGGGTAGTACGTGATGATGTCGCGCAACCGGCCCGCCATGTCGTCGAACATGGCGGGCGTGGGGAAGTACGGGTTGCAGGGGATGCAGAAGTCGATCGGCCCGACCCCGTCACCGCCCTCACGGGTCAGCGACGCCATCGAGGGGCTGTGCGCCGCCGTGCTGCGGAACAGCGAGGTGACGTTCTCAGCCAAGGCAACCTCCGTCTGTGGGTGGCCCGTGCGGGGGAGCACGGGCCACCCTTGGATACGGATGCCTGTGTGGCGCTGTTCAACCTCTGTGAATCTCTTGGGAAGTTGTGAACAGGCTATGGTTCTGGCTCAGGCGCTGAACGAGTGCACCGTCGTCGTCCGGTACGTCTGACCCGGTCGCAGTGTGGTGGACGGGAACGACGGCTGGTTCGGCGAGTCCGGGAAGTGCTGTGTCTCCAGGCACAGGGCGTCACCCTGGCGGTAGATGGAGCCGCCGCTGCCGACGAGGGTGCCGTCGAGGAAGTTGCCCGAGTAGAACTGCAGGCCCGGCTCGGTCGTGGCGATCCTCATGGTGCGCCCGGAGGAGGGGTCCCGCAGCGTGGCCACCCACTCCGGCTTCGCGCTGATGCCCTTGTCCAGCACCCAGTTGTGGTCGATGCCCTTGCCGTACAGCAGCTGCTGGTGCGCGACCCGGATGTCCTCGCCGACGGTCTTGGTGCGGCGGAAGTCGAAGGGAGTGCCGGCCACCTTCGCCAGCTCACCCGTGGGGATCAGCCCCGAGTCGACCGGCGTGTAGCGGGAGGCGGCGATGGACAGCTCATGGTCGTAGATGGTGCCGCTGGACTCGCCGGCCAGGTTCCAGTAGACGTGGCTGGTGAGGTTGACGACGGTGGCCTTGTCGGTGGTGGCCTCGTAGTCGATGCGCCAGTCGCCGGAGCGGGTGAGGGTGTACGTCACCTTCGTCTTCAGCGTGCCGGGGTAGCCCATCTCGCCGTCGACGGACGTGTAGTAGAGATACAGGCCGACGTCGGAGCCCTTGGTGAACGGCTCGATGTCCCAGACGACCTTGTCGAAGCCCTTGGCTCCGCCGTGCAGGCTGTTCTCGCCGTCGTTGACGGACAGCTGGTAGTCCTTCCCGTCCAGGGTGAACCTGCCCTTGGCGATGCGGTTGCCGAACCGGCCGATCAGGGCGCCGAAGTAGGGGCTGGAGGAGACGTAGTCCTCGATGGTGTCGAAGCCCAGCGAGACATTGGTGTAGCGGCCGCGCCGGTCGGGGATCTCCAGGGACTGGACGATGCCGCCGTAGGAGAGGACCTTCAGCCGGGTCCCCCCGTTCTCCAGCGCCCAGCTGTAGATCTTCGTCCCGTCGGCGAGCTTGCCGAAGAGCGACTTCACCGGCCTGTGCCCTCCCGTGGCATGTGCGGTGCCGCTCAGAGCGGCGGTGACACCGGCGGCAGCGGCCCCGGCGATGACGGTGCGTCTGTTCAGTTCCATTGCAGCGGCTCCTGTGAAAGGAAGCGGGCCCCGCCTTCCGGCGGGGCCCGAGCGACTTACGAACCGACCTTGCGCTTGTTCCACACGTCGAACCCGACCGCGGCCAGCAGCACCATGCCCTTGATGACCTGCTGCCAGTCCGTGCCGATGCCGACGAGGTTCATACCGTTGTTCAGCACGCCCAGGACCAGACCGCCGATGATCGCGCCGAGCACGGTGCCGACACCGCCGCTCATCGACGCGCCGCCGATGAACGCGGCGGCGATGGCCTCCAGCTCGAAGTTGAGGCCGGCCTTGGGAGAGGCCGCGTTGAAGCGGGCGGCGAAGACCAGACCCGCCAGGGCCGCGAGCATGCCCATGTTCAGGAAGACCAGGAAGGTGACCTTCTTGTCCTTCACGCCCGACAGCTTGGCCGCGGGCAGGTTGCCGCCGATCGCGTAGATGTGGCGGCCGATGATCGCGTTGCGCATGAGGTAGCCGAAGCCGACCAGCAGCACCCCGAGGACCAGCAGGATGTACGGGGCGCCCTTGTAGCTGGCGAGCAGCATCGTCAGCGTCAGGATGGCGGCGCCGATCGCGACCAGCTTGAGCAGGAAGAGGTTGAGCGGTGGGACGTCCAGCGCGAACTCCTGCTGGCGGCGCCGGTCGCGGAACTCCTGGAAGAACACGAACGCGATCATCGCGAGACCGAGCAGCAGGGTGAGGTTGTGGTAGTTGGTGTTCGGGCCGACCTCGGGCATGAAGCCGTTGGAGACCTTCTGCAGCCCCTCCGGGAACGGGCCGAGGGTCTGGCCCTCCAGGAAGATCTCGGTCAGACCGCGGAAGATCAGCATGCCCGCGAGGGTGACGATGAAGGATGGTATGCCGCCGTAGGCGATGAAGAACCCTTGTACCGCGCCCGCCGCCGCGCCCATGGCGAGGCAGAGGATCACGGCGACCGGCCATGGGAGATCGTTCTTGACCATGAACACGGCGGCCATGGATCCGATGAACGCCGTCAGCGAGCCGACCGACAGGTCGATATGGCCCGCGATGATGACGAGCATCATGCCGATCGCGAGGATCAGGATGTAGCTGTTCTGCAGCACCAGGTTGGAGACGTTGCGCGGCAGCAGCAGGTCACCGTCGGTCCATACGGCGAACAGCACCACGATCAGGCCGAGGGCGATCAGCATGCCGTACTGGCGCATGTTGCGGCGCATGCCCTCCAGCACCAGCTGGAGCAGTCCGTCACCCGTGGCCGAACCGCCCTTGCCGGGCGGCGCCGGGGCCGGCGTCTTGGCGGTCACATCCGTGCTCATCGGGATACCTCTTTGTCCTTGGTCATCTGGCGCATCAGCGATTCCTGCGAGGCCTCGGCCCGCGAGAACTCACCGGTCAGCCGCCCCGCGGCCATCGTGTAGATGCGGTCACACATGCCGAGCAGCTCCGGCAGCTCGGAGGAGATGAAGACGACCGCCTTGCCCTGGGCGGCCAACTGGTCGATGACGGTGTAGATCTCGTACTTGGCGCCGACGTCGATGCCCCGGGTCGGCTCGTCCAGGATCAGCACATCGGGACCCGCGAAGATCCACTTGCTGAGGACGACCTTCTGCTGGTTGCCGCCCGACAGCTTGCCCACCGGTTCGAAGACGGTGGGCGCCTTGATGTTCATGGACTTGCGGAAGCCCTCGGCGACCTGCCGCTCCTCGTGCTCGTCCACCACGCCCCGCTTGGCGACCTTGCCCAGCGCGCTGAGCGAGATATTGCGGTTGATGGTGTCGATGAGGTTGAGGCCGTAGTGCTTGCGGTCCTCGGTGACGTAGGCGATGCCGTGCTTGACCGCCTCGGGGACGGACTTGGTACGGATCTCCGTGCCGTCCTTGAGGACCGTGCCGCCCGCGTACCGGCCGTAGGTCCGCCCGAAGACGCTCATCGCGAGTTCGGTGCGGCCCGCGCCCATCAGGCCCGCGATACCGACGATCTCGCCGCGCCGCACCTCGATCGACACATCGTCGACGACCTTGCGCTGCTGGTCGATGGGGTGGTGCACGGTCCAGTTGCGGATCTCAAGCGCCGGGGCCGCGCCCTCCTGCGGCCGGTGCGGGGTCCGGTCGGGGAAGCGGTGCTCCAGGTCACGGCCGACCATCCCGCTGATGATCCGGTCCTCGGTGGTCTCCTCGGCCTTCACATCGAGGGTCTCGATGGTCCGGCCGTCGCGCAGGATCGTCACCGAGTCCGCGACCTTGCGGATCTCGTTGAGCTTGTGGGAGATGATGATCGAGGTGATGCCCTGCTTCTTCAACTCCAGGATCAGATCGAGGAGTTTCCCGCTGTCCTCGTCGTTCAGGGCCGCGGTCGGCTCATCGAGGATGAGCAGCTTCACCTTCTTCGACAGCGCCTTCGCGATCTCCACCAGCTGCTGCTTGCCGACACCGATGTCGGCGACCCGGGTGTCGGGGTGATCGCTGAGCCCGACCCGGCGCAGCAGCTCGGTGGCGTGCCGCAGGGTCTCGGTCCAGCTGATGATCCCGCGGGTGGCGTGTTCGTTGCCGAGGAAGATGTTCTCGGCGATGGAGAGGTAGGGGATCAGCGCCAGTTCCTGGTGGATGATCACGATGCCGTGCTGCTCACTGGCCCGGATGTCCTTGAACTCGCAGGCCTCTCCCTCGAAGAGGATCTCGCCCTCGTACGTGCCGTGCGGGTGGACGCCGGAGAGGACCTTCATGAGGGTCGACTTGCCGGCGCCGTTCTCCCCGCAGATGGCGTGGACCTCGCCCTGCCGGACGGTCAGAGTGACGTCCGACAGCGCCTTGACGCCGGGAAAGGTCTTGACGATCGAGCGCATTTCCAGGACGGGTCCCGCCATGGTCGTGCCTTCCAATCAGTGGGAGTCGGCGGTTACTTGAGGTCGCTTTCCTTGATGTAGCCGGAGTCGACGACGACCTTCTGGTAGTTCGCCTTGTCCACGCTCACCGGCTCCAGCAGGTACGCCGGGACGACCTTGGAGCCGTTGTCGTAGGTCTTCTCGTCGTTGACCTCGGGCTTCTTGCCGTTGAGCACCGCGTCGACCATGTTCGAGGCCACCTTGGCGAGTTCGCGGGTGTCCTTGTAGACGGTCATCGACTGCTCGTCGGCGATGATCGACTTCACCGAGGCGACCTCGGCGTCCTGGCCCGTGACGATCGGCAGCGGCTTGGACTTGGAGCCGTAGTCGTCGGACTTCAGCGCCGACAGGATGCCGATGGAGATGCCGTCGTACGGCGAGAGCACCGCGTCGACCCGCTCGGACTTGTAGGCCGAGGTGAGGATGTCGTCCATGCGCTTCTGGGCGGTGCCGCCGTCCCAGCGCAGGGTGGTGACCTGGGTCAGGTTGGTCTGGCCGGAGCGGACGACGAGCTGCTTCTTGTCGATGTAGGGCTGCAGGACGTTCATCGCGCCCTGGAAGAAGTAGCGCGTGTTGTTGTCGTCGTTGGAGCCGGCGAACAGCTCGATGTTGAAGGGGCCCTTCGAAGCACCAGCGCCGTCCTTGAGGCCGAGCTTCTCGACGATGTAGGTGGCCTGGAGCTCGCCGACCTTCTCGTTGTCGAACGACGCGTAGTAGTCGACGTTCTCGGTGCCGAGGATCAGGCGGTCGTAGGAGATCACCGGGATGTCGGCGTCCTTGGCCTGCTGCAGGACGTTGTTCATCGACTTGTTGTCGATGGCCGCCACGATCAGGGCCTTCACACCCTGCGTGATCAGGTTCTCGATCTGCGAGACCTGCTGGTCGGGGTCGTCCTCGCCGTAGACCAGCCTGGTCTTGTAGCCCATGTCCTTGAGGTGCTTCTCCACGTTGGCGCCGTCGGCGATCCAGCGCTCGGAGGACTTGGTGGGCATCGCGATACCGATGGTGGCGCCTTCGGTGCTCCCCTTGCCCTCTTCGCCGCCGCCTTCGCTGTCCTGGCCGCAGGCGGTCAGGGTGAGGGCGAGGGTGGCGGCGGTGGCTATGGCGGAGAGTGCGGCTCTGCGGTTGCGCATGGTCATCTTCCTTGATGTCTCAGCGTGCAAGCGATGTGTGGGATTCTGTTTGGCTACGTCGCCTTGTGTGAAGAGGTGGCGTCGAAAACTTTATGAATATGTTTCGAAACGTCGGAGTTCGCCGGGCAGACGGGAGCCCAGCGGAGCCATGTCGCCGTCGGCGCCGTGCCGGGCGAGCAGGTCCAGGGCCAGGCGGCCGCGCCGCACGCGCTCCTTGGCGGTGGAGAGCGTGAGCTCCCGCAGGTGGTGGCCGTAGGGGTAGATCCCGGGCGTCTTGGACAGACCGAACTTCAGGTAGAGCGGTGCGCCGCGCCGGATCAGTTCGGCGACCTCGTACATCCGGACATATCCGCCGAGATCGTCGGGGGCCTCGATGTACATGTCCATCGGGGCGGCGGAGACCCGACGGATCTCCGTGAGATGGTCGAGCGTCAGATCGCTGGGCACATTGATCGAGTCGGCGCCCAGGTTCTCGTACACCGCGTACGCGGCCGGGTTGACCGGGCCGATCAGCGCGCTCACCTTGAGCGTGGTGTCGGCCGGGATGATCCCGGCGACCCGCGCCCGGTGCAGTGTCCACAGCACGCCCTCGTCGGCGACGAGCAGGCACTTGACGCCCAACTCCGTTGCCCGCACGGCGTCTTCGACGCAGCCGGCCACGGCGTCATGGCCACGGGCGCGCAGTCCGGCCCCCCGCGAGTCGGTGCGCGTGGAGCCGCCGATGTCCCAGGTGCCGCGTGGGCCGGTGAACAGGCAGAGTTCGATGTCGCGCTCGGCGGTCGCCTCCACCATCTCGGTGATCTCGGAGTCGGTCAGCATCCACACGCCGCTGCCCTGGCTGATCCGGTGGATCGGCACATCCAGGCGCGAGGCTTCCTTCAGGACGACGGCCAGCGCTTCGGGACCCTCGCACGAGGGGATCTCGGTGCGCCAGCGGCCGCCGCCCGGGAAGATATGGGGCGAGGCGTCGGCGGGGGAGAGGTCGGGCGCGCCCAGGCCGAGGGCGGCGAGCGTCTGCTCACCGGGTCGACGGGCTGCGGAAGCGTCGGTCACAAGCTGTCCTTCTTGTTCGATATTTCGGACGAAGTTCGCGGCTCTGGGTACGGAAAGGCTTGGATGTACGCCGGTGCGGGGGCCGTCAGGTAACCCCCGCACCGGCGTACGGCTGAAGGGCCTGCCCGGCGGATCAGGCCGGCGTCGCGGGCTCTGGCACGCACTCCCCCAGAGGGGGACCCCCAGCCGCGTTGTCGTCGGTCGCCGACGCTCCGCGTCGACTCCCTCCTCCGCCTTGCAACTGCACGCTCCCCCACGCTCGAACAACCTCGCGCGGGGGCACCCCCACCGACCCCGCTCGGCTCGGTTGCCATGCGCCGTTTGTCACACCCGGCCTGATCCGCCGGGCAGACCCTGGGGACGCAGGAGCACCTTGCCGACCTTGGGATCGCCGGACCCCACCAGCTCGATGGCCTGCGCGAACCCGTCCAGCGGCAGCTCGTGCGTGACCAGCGGCAGCGGATCGAGCAACCCGGCCGCGAACACCCGGGCCGTGTGCGCCCAGGCCTCCGGCGGCGCCCCGAAGACGGTGTGTACCTCCAGCTGCCGTACGACCAGATCCGTCGGGTCCAGACCCTCGGCGCCCGGCGCCGGGATACCCGTCAGGACCAGACGTCCGCCGCGCCTGAGCAGGGAGGCGGCGGTGCGCGCGGCGGACGCGGACCCGGCGGTCTCGATGACGACGTCGAAGTCGTCGGGGAGCTGCTGGTCCTTCGTACGGAAGTCGGTGGCGCCGAAGTCCTTCGACAGGGCGGCCCGGTCGGGCCGGGTGCCCACCACCAGCAGCTCGCCCGGCGATCCGGCCCGCAGGAACTGCACGGCGAACATGCCGAGCGTCCCGGTGCCGACCACCGCGACCCGCTCGCCCGGGCGGGCGTTCGCCTTGATCGCCGCGGCGGCGATACAGGCGGCGGGCTCCAGCAGCGCGGCCGCCGTCAGATCGCAGTCGTCCGGCAGCACGTGCAGCAGCCGGGCCGGCAGGGTGAGCGTGGTCGCCATCGCGCCGGGCTGGGTGAACCCGGTCTCCTCGTACCCGGCGGTGCACAGCGTGGTCTCACCGGCGTGACAGCGGTCGCAGACCTGGCAGTTGCGGAAGCCCTCGCCGACGACCTTGTGGCCGACGAGCGAGCCGGGCACCCCGGCGCCGACCGCCTGGACGGTCCCGGACCACTCGTGACCGGGGGTGAGCGGGTAACGGACGTACCCCTCGGGCCGGTTGCCCTGGTACACCTCGCGGTCGCTGCCGCAGATGCCGACCGCGTGGACGCGTACCAGCGCCTCCCCGGGGCCCGGCTCGCGCGGAGTGTGCTCGGCCAGCCGGTGCTCGCCGGGCGCCTCGATGACGACGGCGCTGCTCACTGGGTGCCCTTCGGCTTGCGCCGCTCCCAGCCCTCGGCCCACAGATCGAACCGGGCCTGCTGCTGCGGGAACTCGGCGGCGGCGTCGGCGTCGAACTCGACCCCGAGGCCGGGGGCGTCGGAGAGGTGGAAGCAGCCGTCCTCCGGGTTCACCTGCGGGGCGCCCTTGACGACCTTCTTGATCTCCGCGTCCGCGAAGTCGTTGAAGTGCTCCAGGATCTTGAAGTTCGGGGAGGTGAAACCGACCTGGAGGGAGGCGGCGGTCAGCACGGACCCGCCGACGTTGTGCGGGGCGACCAGCATGTAGTGCGTCTCCGCGGTCGCGGCCAGCTTGCGCGTCTCCCAGATGCCGCCGATGTGGCCGACATCGGGCTGGATGATGTCGACGGCCTGGCTCTCGAACAGCTCCCGGAACTCGATCCGGTCGTGGATCCGCTCACCGGTGGCGACCGGGATGTCGACTTTGGCGGCGACCTTCTCCAGCGCCTTGAGGTTCTCCGGCGGGCAGGGCTCCTCCAGCCAGGCGGGCTTGAAGGGCGCGAGCTCGTGCGCGAGCCGGACGGCGGTCGCCGGCGAGAACCGGCCGTGCATCTCCAGCATCAGCTCGGCGTCCGGTCCGATGGCGTCCCGCACGGCCTCGATGAGGGAGACGGCGTACAGCGTCTGCTGGTGGTCCAGCTCGAAGTGACCGGTGCCGAAGGGGTCGATCTTCAGCGCCCGGTAGCCGCGCTCCATGACCCCCTGGGCGGCCTTGTGGTACGCCTCGGGCGTCCGCTCGGTGGTGTACCAGCCGTTGGCGTACGCCTTGACCTTGTCGGTGACCTTGCCGCCCAGAAGCTGCCAGACCGGCACCCCGAGCGCCTTGCCCTTGATGTCCCAGCAGGCCATCTCGATGACGGCGATACCGGACATCACGATCTCACCCGCGCGCCCGTAGTCGCCGTACTTCATCCGGCGTACGAGGTCTTCCGCGGCGAACGGGTCGGAACCGAGAATGTGGTTGGCCTCGGCCTCTCTCAGATAGCCGATCAGCGCGTCGGTGTGGCCCAGCATCCGGGTCTCGCCGACTCCCGTGATCCCCTCGTCGGTGTGCACCTGTACATAGGTCAGGTTGCGCCACGGCGTTCCGACCACGTGTGTGCTGATTCCGGTGATGCGCACGGCAGTTGTCCCTCGCTGCGTCGTCGGCTCATTTGACGGTGCATCCGAGCGTGTTCGAAATTTCGTCACACGTTCGAAATGCTGACGTGACAGTAGGGAGGCGGTGGTGGGAGTGTCAATGGGTCGCACGCATAACGGTTTCGACACCGCTTTCGACACGGCTTTCGGTGGGCCATCGGTGACGGATGGGGCGTATACCTCAACCGGCGCGCCGGAAGGGGGAGTTCCGCACACAACCTTCACAGGCGGCCCTATGAACGTTATCTGTGCGGAACTTAGTCTTCCCGCGTCATGGACTACTGCCACCCGTGCCGACGGCACCTGAATGGCGCCCTCGCCTGCCCGGGCTGCGGCGCACCGGCCGAACAACTCCGCGCGTACGCGAGCGATGAGCCGACCTCGTACGACACGTACGACGCCGAGAGCGCGGCGGAGCCGGTCGGCGCGACCGAGGAGACCGGGCGACCCGGGGGCCGGGCGGCGGCGCGTCGGGCGGCGCGAGGACGGCGCGGACGGGGTGACGGCCACGAGGACTCCGCGGACTACGACGCCGAGGCCGAGGCCGAGGAGAGCGAGCCGGCGGCCGCCGGTACGAGCCGCCGCGACCGCAAGGCCGCCGCGCACCGTCGCCGCCGTCGCCGCACCCTGCTGATCACGGCGGGCTTCATCCTGGCCGCCGGTGGTCTGAGCCTCGCCGAGCTGGGCCTGGACGCCCCCGGTTCGCCCCCGGCTCCGGCCGCGGCGGGCGACACCTCGGCGGACGGGGGCTCGGAAGCGGAGGTCGGCGAAACGGCGGAGCCGATCAGCGGCGCGACGGACACGGTGTCGGGTCCGGCATCCCCGGATGCGCCGGCATCCCCCTCCCCGTCGAAGTCCAAGAAGGCCAAGGAATCCGAAAAGCCCGAGGACAAGCCGACGAAGGAAGCTCAGTCATCGGAGGCGGACGGCCCGGCTCCTTCGACGGCCCCAGACCCAACGACGGCCCCGGACCCGACCCCGACGGCGGACCCGACGACCCAGGAGCCGGAGCCGGAGCCGGAGCCGGAGCCGACAGAAACGTGCACGCGTTTCCTCTGGTGGTGCAGCTGACGGGATGTGCGAACCAGCGGCCGGCCAACCCCTGAGGGGCGCGGGGAACTGCGCGACAAGCCCCCACCGGCCCGCGGATGCTACGAACCCAGCATCCGCCGCAACAGATCCCGCAGGGAAAGCCGCTCCTCCTCCGAAAGCCCCGCCAGCGGCTCCCGGGCAAACCGCAACGACTCCCGCAGACTGCGAGCCACCCGCCGCCCCTCGTCCGTAGCGGCAGCGACCTTCACCCGTCGATCCGCGGGGTCGGACCGCCGCTCCACAAGCCCCCGCGACTCCAGCCGGTCAACAATCCCGGTCACATTCGACGGCTCGCACTTCAACCGCTGAGCCAGCTTCCGCATGGGCAGCGGCTCCAGCGACAGCAGACTGAGCAGCCGAGCCTGCGCACCGGTCAGCGCATGCGAATCCGCCGCGTGGTCGAAGTCCTGGTGGTAGCGGACCACCACGTTCCCGATCAGCTCGACCACTTCCATGGTCAGAGCGTCGGGGCGGAGGGTCTTCTGGTCAGTGGCCATGCGTTCCAGCGTACCCCGTTACTTGACATCCTGAAATATTCAGGCGCATGGTTGTTTCAGTTGCTGAAGTATTGCTCACGTATCTGCACCCGGAAAGGCACTCGTCATGATCAACCGCGAATGGCACCTGCTCAGCCGCCCCGTCGGCTGGCCGAAGCCCGAGGACTTCGCCCTGGTGGAGGCGGAGATCCGGCAGCCAGGGCCGGACGAGGTGCTGGTGCGGAACATGTACCTCTCGGTTGACCCGTACATGCGCGGCCGGATGAGCGCCGCCAAGTCCTATGTCGCCCCCTTCGAGCTCGGCAAGGTCATGCAGGGCGGCGCCGTCGGTGAGGTCGTCGCCTCGAACATCGACGGCATCGCCCCCGGCGACCACGTCCTGCACTTCGGCGGCTGGCGCGAGTACGCCACCGTCGGCGCCGGCCAGACGGTCAAGGTCGACGCGGACGCCGCGCCCCTGTCCACCTACCTCGGCGTCCTCGGCATGACCGGCCTCACCGCTTATGCCGGCCTGCTGCGCACCGCCGCCTTCAAGGAGGGTGACTCGGTCTTCGTCTCCGGCGCCGCGGGTGCCGTGGGCAGCCAGGTCGGCCAGATCGCCAAGCTCAAGGGTGCCTCCCGGGTGATCGGCTCGGCCGGCTCCGACGAGAAGGTCAAGCTGCTGGTCGAGGAGTACGGCTTCGACGCCGCGTTCAACTACAAGAACGGCAAGGTCGGCGACCAGTTGCGGGAGGCCGCCCCGGACGGGGTCGACGTGTACTTCGACAACGTCGGCGGCGACCACCTGGAGGCCGCGATCGGGCAGCTCAACCGGGGTGGCCGGATCGCGATCTGCGGCATGATCTCGGTCTACAACAACACCGAGCCCGCCCCCGGCCCGCGCAACCTCGCCCGTCTCATCCAGACCCGCGGCCGCATCGAGGGCCTCCTGGTCGGCGACCACTACGACCTCCAGCCGCAGTTCGTCCAGGAGGTGGGCCCCTGGGTCGCCTCGGGCGCGCTGAAGTACCGCGAGACGGTCGTCGAGGGCATCGAGAACAACCTGGAGGCGTTCCTCGGGGTTCTGCGCGGCGACAACACCGGAAAGATGATCGTCAAGCTCTGAGAGCCGGCAAGCCTTCCCCGCGCTTTCCGGCATGCGGTAACTTCTTTCCGAAACCGTCGTCGATCGTGGGCGCGAGTCGCGGCGGACCGAGGAGAGAAGACACCGCATGCCGATTCAGCAGTCCGACGTCCTGTACACCGCCGTGGCCACCGCGGAGAACGGCCGCGACGGCCGCGTGGCCACCGACGACGGCAGGCTCGACGTCGTCGTGAACCCGCCGGCCGTGATGGGCGGCAGCGGCGCCGGCACCAACCCGGAGCAGTTGTTCGCCGCCGGTTACAGCGCTTGCTTCCAGGGCGCCCTCGGCGTCGTGGCCCGCCAGGAGAACGCCGACATCACCGGCTCGACCGTCACCGCGAAGGTCGGCATCGGCAAGAACGACGAGGGCTTCGGCCTGATCGTCGAGATCTCCGCGAGCATCCCGAACGCCGACACGGAGACGGCCGCGAGCCTGCTCAAGAAGGCTCACGAGGTGTGCCCGTACTCGAAGGCGACGCGCGGGAACATCACCGTGACGCTGGTCTGACGCGGCTCGTTGCGTACGACGAAGGCCGCACCCTTGGACGTGGGGTGCGGCCTTCGCCTCTGTCACCCGGCCGGCGCCGCCGTGTGGACCGCCCGCACCAGCCGTACGTTCTCCGGTGCGGCCCCGCCCGGGAACGCGCACCGGCGCCGTGTGTAGCCGTAGGCCAGCCCGCTGCGGGGGTCGGCGAAGGCCTGGGAGCCGCCCGCGCCGCTGTGGCCGAAGGCGCCGGCGCCGAGGAACGGGTACCAGACGTCGGCCGTGGCCTGGAAGCCGAGCCCGAAGGCCTTGTGCGCCCGGGCCACCAGGTCGTAGCCCACGGAGTGGATCTGGCCGACCTCGGCCACGGTGTCCGGCTTCAGCAGCGGCGGCCGGCCCCACTCGCCGACCTCACGGAGGCGGCAGCGGCCACCCCGAAGGCGGCCCGCCCGGTGCTGATCGCCGGGGAGGAACTGCTGGTGGCGGGCCTGGAACAGCTCCAGCCCGGCTGCTGTCCGGGGCGTCCCGCGCGGGACGGGTCGCCCGGGCCGCGGCGGTACGGGTGTCGGCGGCGATGTCGCCTTCGGCGGAGCAGGGGGTGGTGGTCGCGGTGGCGGTGGGGTGACCGGGCCGTGGCGGCCGACCGATAGAGTTCTGCCATGCGCGATCTTGGGGTGGGTTTCCGCTATCTCCTGAAGGGCCAGCGGTGGGTGGCCCGGCACGGCAAGCAGTACGGCTTCGGGCTGGTTCCCGGCCTGATCGCTCTCGTCCTCTACGCGGCGGCGCTTGTCGCGCTGGCCCTGTGGGGCGAGGACTTCGTGGCCTGGGCGACCCCCTTCGCCGACGACTGGTCGAGCCCGTGGCTCGGCCTCTTCCGCGGCTTCCTGACCGCCGTGCTCTTCGCCCTGGCGCTGCTGCTGTCCGTCCTCACCTTCACCGCCGTCACCCTCCTGATCGGCCAGCCCTTCTACGAGAACCTCTCCGAGAAGGTCGACCGCGACGTCTCCCCGGACGGCACCGCCCCCGAGTCAGGCCTGCCCCTGATCCGCGAGCTGTGGATCTCGGCGCGGGACAGCCTGCGGATCGTCGTCCGGGCGGGAGTCTGGGCCGTCCTCCTCTTCGGTCTCGGCTTCATCCCGGTCGTCGGCCAGACGGCCGTACCGGTGATCGGCTTCCTCGTCACCGGCTTCTTCCTCACCGAGGAGCTCACCGCGGTGGCGATGCAGCGCCGACGCGTCGAACTCCGTGACCGGCTGGCCCTGCTCCGCTCCCGCAAGACCCTGGTGTGGGGCTTCGGCACACCCCTCGCCGTGGCCTTCCTGGTCCCGTTCGTAGCGGTGTTCCTGATGCCCGGCGCGGTGGCCGGAGCCACCCTCATGGCCCGCGAACTCCTCGGCGAGGAAACCGTCGAGGACGGCGACGAGGAGCTCAGCCCGCAGCTGTCGTCAGGATCGCCCGTACCTGGGCGATGATGTCCAGCCGGTTGCGCACGAACTCGGGGTCGGTGACCTCGGAGGTGTTCCCGGCCCCGAACTGCAGCACCGGCGTGTGCACATGCCCGGCCGGCAGTGTGTCGTGCAGCCCGAGCCGGTCCCGCAGCAGCGTCGCCCGGTAGGCGATCTCGTTGGAGAGGTAGTTCCCCCCGCCCCCGCAACTCCGGCTCCCCGGTGGAACTGCCGTGGCGCGAGGACGTCGCCGCCGTCCTGCTCAGCTGGTTCCCCGGCCAGGAGGGCGGAGCGGCCCTGGCGGACGTGCTGACCGGCGCGGAGGAGCCCGGCGGCCGGCTGCCCACCACCTGGGGCTCCCTGGCCGACGCCCCCGTCACCCAGGTCGTCCCCGCCGACGGCGAACTCCCGTACACCGAGGGCGTCTTCATCGGCTACCGAGCCTGGGAGAAGCACGGCCGCACCCCCTCGTACGCCTTCGGACACGGCCTCGGCTACACCGAGTGGACCTACCAGTCGCTGGAACTCGACGGGACGAGCGCGAGGATCCGGGTCCGCAACACCGGCGAGCGGCCCGGGCGCGAGGTCGTGCAGCTCTACCTGGCCCCGGCCGAGCCCGGCGCCGAGCGCCCGGCGCGGGTGCTGGCCGGATTCGCGCAGGTGGAGGCGGCACCGGGGGAGACGGCCGAGGCCGTCGTGGAAATCCCGCGCCGCGCCTTCGAGATCTGGGACGAGAAGACCAACTCATGGTCATTTGTGAAGGGTTCGTACGAGATCCAGGCCGGCCGCTCGATCACGGACCGCAGGCTCACCGGGACGATTAACGTCTGAGCCGGGACGCGTTGCCCATGAACAGCCCCGGTCCGGGACCTGACGCCCGGACCGGGGCTCATCTGCGCCTACCGTACGGAGAACGCGTACACCGTCTCCGAGCGGAACACCTCGCCGGGACGCAGCACCGTGCTCGGGAAGTCCGGCTGGTTCGGGGAGTCGGGGAAGTGCTGGGTCTCCAGGGCGATGCCGTCGCCGGGCGCGAACGGCTCGGAGAGGTGGTCGGCCGTGTACAGCTGGAGGCCCGGTTCGGTCGTCGACACCGTGAGCACCCGCCCGGACGACGGGTCGTGGAGCTCGGCCACCTCCACCGGTGCCGCGGTCACGCCCTTGTCGAGCACGAAGTTGTGGTCGTAACCGGCGCCCGCCTTGCGCGCCGCACGGAAGTCGAACCGCGTTCCCTCGACGTCCTCGACGCCCGTCGGGATCAGATCCGCGTCGACGGGAGTGAACCGGGAGGCGGCGATGCGCAGTTCATGCCCGCCCGCGTTCCCGGCACCGGACCCGGCCAGGTTGAAGTAGCTGTGGTTCGTCAGGTTCACCACGGTCGGCGCGTCGGTCACCGCCTCGTACGCGATCCGCAGCGCGCCCTCGGCGTCCAGGGTGTACGTCGCCGACACCTCAAGACGGCCCGGGAAGCCCTCCTCGCCGGGCCCGGCGACCCGGCTCAGCCGCACCCCGTGCCCGACCGGCTCCGCGTCCCACACCCGCTCGTCGAAGCCGCGCTCACCGCCGTGCAGACAGTTCGGGCCGTTGTTGCGCGGCAGCGCGTACGTCAGCCCGTCCAGCGTGAAACGGCCGCCCGCGATCCGGTTGGCGTACCGCCCGACCAGGGCACCGAAGTACGGCCCCGGATGCGCCGGATAGCCGTCGAGCTCCGCGAACCCCAGCACCACATTCCCGGGGACGCCCTCCCGGTCCGGGACCTTAACCGACTGCACGACCCCGCCGTACGTCAGCACCCGCACCCGCACGCCCGCCCGCTCCAGCGTCCAGCGGTGCACCGCCGTGCCGTCGGAAAGTGTGCCGAAGAGTTCGTTCATGTGCGGAACTTTAAGTCACCCGGATTTCGCCGTGACCGTCCGGTAGGCGATCTCGGCCAGCCGCGCCTGACCGTTCACACTCGGATGGAACCAGTCCCAGCGGCTCAGCTGCTGCGTCCCGAACCGGTACGCGTACACCGCACCCCCGTCGAACCGGCACCGCTTGTCCTTCGCGCACACCTTCTTCAGCACCTTGTTGTAGTCCTCGACCCGCTTCTGCACGGTCTCCCGCCGCAGCGTCGCCGCCGCGTCCAGCGAGTCCGCGTCACCGAGCATCGACGGGCAGATGCCCAGCTTCCACACCTGCTTGCCCAGCGCACTGGTCCGCCCCTGCGACCACAGCCGCTTCAGATCCGGCACGCTGGCCACATACACCTGCGCCGTCGGCAGCGCGCCCCGCAGCGTCCGCATGGACTCCTCGAACTGCGCGCGGAAGTCGGCCACCGAGGTCATCGCCTCGGTGGTGGCACGGCAGGCGTCGTTCGCCCCCGCCATCACCGCCACCAGCTCGGGCTTCCGCGTCGCCGCCTGCGCCATCTGCCTGGGCAGATCCGCCATCCGCGCCCCGGTCACCGCGTAGTTCCAGCTCCGCTCGGACGCCCCGGCCTCACCCAGCAGCCGTACGGCGAGACTGTCCACCTTCTCGCTGCTGCCGGTCGCCCACGACACCTCCGGGCAGTCCGAGAACACCGAGCAGGCGTCGAAGCCCCGGGTGATGGAGTCGCCGACGGCCGCGACCGATTCCGGGCTGCGATCCCACACCGGGGCCGGCTTCGGCTTCACGCGCTGCGCGTCCGTCCCCGACGGCCCCGGCGAGTTCCCTCCGACCGCATCACAGCCGGTGAGTCCCAGGACGGCCGCGGACAGCACGGCGAGCACGGCTCGTGAGCGGTGACCGGTCTTCCGCATCCGCTGCTGATCCCCTCGCTCGTCGGCTACTGCTCCCCTCCCCATACAACGCGTGGGAGTTCCCGAGCGCGCGCGATGCAACGGATCCGCCCCCTACAGGCGTCCTGCCGGGTGAATGGCGGGTGTTTCAGGGCACCGGGACCGACGGTACGTCACACTCCTTGCGCCGCCGCACGGTAGCCTCGCCATCAACGTGGCTGACCGGCCACGGCCGTCTGCCAGTTCGCACAATGTCCCGCTCTGCCCGGAGGTCCCGGTGACGACACGTGGAGTTCTGTACGTGCACTCCGCGCCGCGCGCGCTGTGCCCGCACGTCGAGTGGGCCGTCGCCGGGGTGCTCGGCACACGCGTCAACCTCGACTGGATCCGGCAGCCCGCCGCCCCCGGCACCTGGCGCTCGGAGTTCTCCTGGCAGGGCGAGGTCGGCACCGCCTCCAAGCTGGCGTCGGCCCTGCGCGGCTGGCACCTGCTGCGCTTCGAGGTCACGGCCGAGCCCTGCGCCAAGGCCGAGGGCGAGCGCTACAGCTGCACCCCCGACCTCGGCATCTTCCACGCGGTGACCGGAATCCACGGCGACATCCTGATCCCCGAGGACCGCCTGCGCGCGGCCCTGACCCGCTCCCAGCACGGTGAGACGGACCTGGAGGCGGAGATCGCCAAACTCCTGGGCAAGCCCTGGGACGACGAGTTGGAGCCCTTCCGGTACGCCGGTGAGGGAGCGCCGGTGCGCTGGCTGCACCAGGTGGTCTGAAGCTCGGACACACGAAGGGCCCCCACCTCGCCGGGTGGGGGCCCTTCACGTACGTACAGACGCTTCTCAGACCGTACGGAACGCCAGCACCACGTTGTGCCCGCCGAAGCCGAACGAGTCGTTCAGCGCGGCGATGCGGCCCTCGACCGGCAGCTTGCGGGCCTCGCCGCGGACCACGTCCGCGTTGGCCTCGGCCTCGGGGTCGAGGTTCTCGACGTTGATGGTCGGCGGAGCCACCCGGTGGTACAGGGCGAGCACGGTCGCGACCGTCTCGACGCCGCCCGCGCCACCGAGCAGATGCCCGGTCATCGACTTGGTCGCGGACACCGCGATGTGGTCGGTGTCGTCACCGAACACCTTCCGCAGCGCCTTCAGCTCGGCGATGTCACCGGCCGGCGTCGAGGTGGCGTGCGCGTTGACGTGCACGATCTCCGCGGGGTTCAGGTCCGTGCGCTCCAGCAGGTTCTGCAGCGCGTGGCTGATGCCACGCCCCTCAGGCTCCGGCTGCACGATGTCGTGGCTGTCGGCGGAGATGCCCTGTCCGACCGCCTCGGCGTACACCCGCGCCCCGCGCTTGGCGGCGTGCTCGGCGGACTCCAGGACGATCACGCCGGCGCCCTCGCCGAGGACGAAGCCGTCGCGCGCGACGTCGTAGGGGCGCGAGGCGCCCTCGGGGTTCTCGTTGTTCTTGGACATCGCCATCATGTTGCCGAACGCGGCGATGGGCAGCGGGTGGATCGCCGCCTCGGTGCCGCCGGCGACGACCACGTCGGCACGGCCGGAGCGGATCATCTCGATGGCGTAGCCGATGGCCTCGGCGCCCGAGGCACAGGCGGAGACCGGCGTGTGCACGCCCGCGCGGGCGCCCACGGCCAGACCCACGTTCGCGGAGGGGCCGTTCGGCATCAGCATGGGGACGGTGTGCGGGGAGACGCGGCGGACGCCCTTCTCCTTGAGCACGTCGTACTGGTCGAGCAGGGTCGTCACGCCACCGATGCCGGAGGCGATCACCGCACCGAGCCGGTCCGGGTCGATGCTGGAGTCCTCCCCGGCCTTGTCGGTGAAACCGGCGTCGGCCCAGGCCTCCTTCGCCGCGATCAGCGCGAACTGGGCCGAGCGGTCAAGGCGGCGGGCCTGCGGGCGCGCGATCACCTCGGTCGGCTCCACGGCGACGGGGGCGGCGATGCGGACCGCCTGGTCGGCGGCCCACTCCTGCTCCAGGGGCTTGACACCGGAACGTCCGGCGACGAGGCCCTCCCAGGTAGAGGCCGCGTCGCCACCCAGCGGTGTGGTTGCGCCGATACCGGTGACGACCACGGTGCGATTGGTCGAGCTCACGGGAATTCTTTCTCCAACGGGATACGAGGATTCAGCGGCGCCACCGCCGGGTGGCGGGGCCGGGCACTTCCGGCCTAAGCGGAAACTCAGGCCTGGTGCTTGAGGATGTAGTCGGTCGCGTCGCCGACCGTCTTGAGGTTCTTCACGTCCTCGTCCGGGATCTTGACGTCGAAGCGCTCTTCGGCGGCGACGACGACCTCGACCATGGACAGGGAGTCGACGTCCAGGTCGTCGGTGAAGGACTTGTCCAGCTGGACGTCCTCGACCGGGATGCCGGCGATCTCGTT
This sequence comes from Streptomyces sp. P17, assembly GCF_032436805.1. Lineage (NCBI taxonomy): Bacteria > Bacillati > Actinomycetota > Actinomycetes > Kitasatosporales > Streptomycetaceae > Streptomyces > Streptomyces sp. P17. The sequence goes on from NZ_JAVRBF010000047.1 coordinate 65,257, forward strand.
CACGATGTCGGCGAGACCGGCGACGATCTCTTCCTGAGTGGCGGCCATGTCAGGCGCTCCTTCTTAGTGATCCAGAGGGTTTGGCAGTGCCCGCCGCGTGAGCGGCGGACAAGTACAGCCGTACCGGAGCTGATGATGATCCGGCACGGAGTGCCTAGGGGAGGGTAACGACAGTGGCGGCGTAGACGAGACCCGCCCCGAAGCCGATGACGAGCGCGGTGTCGCCGCTCTTCGCCTCGCCGGTCGCCAGAAGCCGCTCCATCGCGAGCGGAATCGAGGCGGCCGAGGTGTTGCCGGTGGTGCGCACATCGCGGGCGACCGTGACATGCTCCGGCAGTTTCAGCGTCTTCACCATCGAGTCGATGATCCGCTCGTTGGCCTGGTGGGGAATGAAGACGTCCAGGTCGTCCGGGCTGATCCCGGCCGCGTCCAGCGCCTGCTGGGCGACCTTCGCCATCTCGAACACGGCCCAGCGGAACACCGCCTGGCCCTCCTGCGTGATCGCAGGGAACTTGTCGACCGTGCCGGTGCGGTAGTCCGTCCACGGCACGGTCTGCTTGATCGTCTCGGACTTGTCGCCCTCGGAACCCCAGATGGTGGGGCCGATGGCCGGCTCCTGGGCGGGGCCCACGACGACCGCGCCGGCGCCGTCGCCGAACAGGAAGGCCGTCGCGCGGTCCTCCAGGTCGGTCAGGTCGCTGAGCCGCTCCACGCCGATGACGAGGACGTACTCCGCGCTGCCCTCGACGATCATGCCCTTGGCGAGGGTGAGGCCGTAGCCGAAGCCCGCACAGCCGGCCGAGATGTCGAAGGCGGCGGCCTTGTCCGTGCCGAGCTTGTCGGCGATCTCGGTGGCGACGGCCGGGGTCTGCCGGAAGTTCGAGACGGTCGAGACGATCACGCCGCCGATCTGCTCGGCGGAGATCCCGGCATCCGCGATCGCCTTGCCGGACGCCTCGACCGACATGGCGGCGACGGTCTCCTCGTCGGAGGCCCAGTGCCGGGTCTCGATGCCGGAGCGCGAGCGGATCCACTCGTCGGACGAGTCGATCTTCTCCAGGATCACCTCGTTGGGCACGACCCGGGTGGGGCGGTAGCCGCCCACACCGAGGATGCGCGCGTACGGGGCTCCCTTGCTGGGCCTGATCTTCGCCATGCTCTTCGGGCTCCTTGTCAGGCGCTGTGCTCTGCGATGAGCTCGCGAGCCGCGTCGAGGTCGTCGGGGGTCTTCAGGGCGAGCGTCTTCACACCGGGCAGCGCACGCTTGGCGAGGCCGGTCAGGGTGCCGCCGGGGCACACCTCCAGCAGCGCGGTGACGCCGAGCTCCTTGAAGGTCTCCATGCACAGGTCCCAGCGGACCGGGTTGGCGACCTGGCCGACCAGCCGGTCGAGCACCTCGGCGCCGGTGGCGACGGCCTTGCCGTCCTTGTTGGAGACGTAGGCGACCGTCGGGTCGGCGGGGGAGAGCTCCTTGGCGGCCTCGGCCAGCGCGTCCACGGCGGGAGCCATGTGGTGCGTGTGGAAGGCGCCCGCGACCTTCAGCGGAACGACCTTGCGCACCCCCTCGGGCTTGTCCTCGGCGAGCACGGCGAGCTGCTCCATCGTGCCCGCGGCCACGATCTGACCGGCGCCGTTGATGTTCGCCGGGGTCAGACCGAGCTTCTCCAGGTGCGCGACGGAGGTCTCCGGGTCGCCGCCGAGCAGCGCCGACATACCGGTCTCGGTGATCGCGGCGGCCGCCGCCATGGCCAGACCCCGCTTGCGTACGAGGGTCAGCGCGGCGGTGTCGTCCAGCACGCCCGCGAAGGCGGCGGCGGTGATCTCACCGACGCTGTGGCCCGCGACGGCGCCCGGGGACACGGCACCGAGTGCCGCGGCGGAGAGGATTCCGGCGGCGACGAGGAGCGGCTGGGCCACGGACGTGTCTCGGATCTCGTCCGCCTCGGCCTTGGTGCCGTAGTGGACGAGGTCGAGGCCGACGGCCTCCGACCAGGCGGCGACGCGGTCAGCGGCGCCGGGCAGGTCGAGCCAGGGAGTCAGGAAGCCGGGCGTCTGGGCGCCCTGGCCGGGAGCGACGAGTACGAGCACTCTCACACTCTCTCTTGGGGACGGCCACGGCCGCCCGTGGGGACAGGGACGAAGAACAGCAGGGGGTTTTGTGGAGCCCCGACAAAAGCCTATTGCTGGAGATCGCCGTCGACCAGACGTCCCAGGATCAGCGCGATCCGCAACGTGAACGCGGAGCGTACATCCGACGGCGACCAACCGGTGACGTCAGTCACACGTCGAAGCCGGTAGCGCACGGTGTTGGGGTGCACGAACAGCATCCGGGCGGCGCCTTCGAGACTGCTCGCCTGCTCCAGATAGACGGCGAGGGTCTCCAGAAGCGCGGACCCGGCCTCCTCCAGTGGTCTGTAGATCTCCTCCACCAATTGCTCGCGCGCGCTCGGATCTCCGGCGATGGCACGCTCCGGAAGCAGGTCGTCCGCCAGCACCGGGCGCGGGGCGTCCTGCCAGGCGGAACACGCCTTGAGGCCGGCCGCGGCGGCCTGCGCGGAGCGGGTGGCGGCGAGCAGATCGGGCACGATGGGCCCGGCCACCACGGGACCCGCGGCATAAGGCCCGATCAGCGACTTGGCGACGGCGAGCGGATTGTCGCTGCCCCCGGCGATGACGACGAGCCGGTCGCCGAGCACCCCGGTGAGCACTTGCAGCTTGGCGTGCCGGGCGGCCCGCCGGATGGCCTCGACGGTCAGCTCGGAGTCCCCGTCGGGTGCGGTCCCGAGGACGACACACACATGCTCGGGAGAGTTCCAGCCGAGCGCGGCGGCCCGGGAGACGGCCCCCTCGTCGGCCTCCCCGCTCAGCACGGCGTTGACCACGAGGGATTCAAGACGGGCGTCCCAGGCACCGCGTGCCTCGGCGGCCTGGGCGTAGACCTGGGCGGTGGCGAAGGCGATCTCGCGGGCGTAGACGAGGAGGGCCTCGCGCAGCACCGACTCGTCACCAGGGGCGGCCACCTCGTCGATGGCGGACTCCATGACCTCGATGGTCGTCCGCACCATCTCGACGGTCTGCCGCAGCGTGATCGCGCGGGTCAGCTCACGCGGGGCGGTCCCGAACACATCGGTGGAGATGGCCTGCGGAGCGTCGGGATGCCGGAACCACTCGGTGAAGGCGGCGATACCGGCCTGGGCCACGAGACCGATCCAGGAACGGTTCTCCGGGGGCATGGCCCGGTACCACGGCAGCGTCTCGTCCATGCGCGTGATGGCCTGCGCGGCCAGGCTGCCGGAGGACTTCTCCAGCCGCTTCAGGGTCGCGGGGTGCGGGTGGGCGGCGTGCGCTGCGGCTTCGGACTTGTGGGCTTCGGGTTCGGGCACGGGGACAAGACTGCCTTATCCGGACGGGAGTGTCCGCCGTCGGGGTCTACGGTGGGTCCGTGATGGACGTACGGCGCGCCGACGAGCGCTACCCAGGCGGCGACCCGGCGGCAGGAATCGACTCCCGGCACGCCTTCTCCTTCGGTCCCCACTACGACCCCGGCAACCTCCGCTTCGGCGCGATGATCGCGTGCAACGAGGAGCGGCTGACGCCGGGAGCGGGCTTCGACGAGCACCCCCACAGCCACACGGAGATCGTGACGTGGGTGGTGGAGGGCGAACTGACCCACCGCGACTCGACGGGCCACGAGACACGGGTCCGCCCCGGAGACGTCCAGCGCCTGAGCGCGGCGGCGGGCGTTTGTCACGTGGAACGCAACGACGCCACCGCCCCGCTCACCTTCGTCCAGACCTGGCTGGCTCCGCTGAACCCCGGCGGCACCCCGGCGTACGAGATCGTCCACGGCATCGCGGATTCGACGCCGTACGCGATCCCGGAGGCGGGCGCGATGCTGCATGTACGGCGGCTGGGGGCGGGGGAGCGGACGGCGGTGCCGGACGGGGCGTATGTGTACGTCCATGTCGTACGCGGCGAAGTGCGGCTCGACGGCGTCGAGTTGGGGCCGGGCGACGCGGCGCGGATCACGGACGCGCGGGACGTGGAGCTGGTCGCGCAGGCCGGTGCGGAAGTCCTGCTGTGGGAGATGGCGGCGGCGCTTTTCGAACGAGAGCTCTAAACGGTCCGCGGGCGTGGCCGTCAACACCTCGGTGAACGCCGGGCCCGGCATCGACACGATCACGACCGGCGGCGGCAACGACAGCATCAGCGCCAGTGACGGCGTCGGCGGCAACGACTGGGTGACCTGCGACGGCGGCTCCAACGACAGCGCGTTCGGCGACCCCGGCTCCAACGACAGCGCGTTCGGCGACCCCGGCTCCAACGACAGCG
>NZ_JAVRBF010000528.1:0-323 GCF_032436805.1 Streptomyces sp. P17
CCGGTCCCCGCAGGCGCGGGGATGAACCGGTTCTCGTCCGTCACGCCGCTGGTCTGCTGGACCGTTCCCCGCAGGCGCGGGGATGAACCGCGGTCCATCACGCGGTCGCCTACCCATTTCGCCCGTTCCCCGCAGGCGCGGGGATGAACCGGCGTCGGCAAGAGACTGTGTGCTGCGCTGTAGCCGTTCCCCGCAGGCGCGGGGATGAACCGTTGTCCAGAGCCGCGTAGCGCATATCAAGCGGCCGTTCCCCGCAGGCGCGGGGATGAACCGTGGTGTAGCTTTTCGTAGTTAGTGATGTAAATCCGTTCCCCGCAGGCGCG
>NZ_JAVRBF010000529.1:0-322 GCF_032436805.1 Streptomyces sp. P17
CCGCCTCAATCGGCAGCCACCCATCGACGAGCACGACTTTTTTAGGGGCTACTACACCCCAAGTTCAGACACGGCTATAGATGACACCGAGACTGTAGGAGATGATGACACACCTCCTCCCGCGACTGGCGAGGCCGAAAAAACGGCAGATGCGCCAATAATCGAGATAGAGGTTACCGTTGCTGATCTTACTGAAGAGCAAAAAGGGGCATTTGGAGATTACATAGAGTTCTGGAACTGTGTAGAGGATGAATTCTACGATTTGCCAGAACCTGAAGGTGTTGATTCCGACAACATCACCGAAGCTCTACGGATTACCTTC
>NZ_JAVRBF010000200.1:0-926 GCF_032436805.1 Streptomyces sp. P17
GATGACTGCCCAGTCGTAGAAGCGGTGGCCCTTGGCCCCGGCCCCTGCGGAGAGCTTCTGCCAGGCCCGCTTGGGCACCTTCTTGGCCAGGATGTCCGCACGGAACTTCCCCGCGCCGGTGGTGACTTCGTGCGAGCAGGCCACCGCGAGGACGTAGCCGGTGCCGCGTTCCTCCAGTGCGGTTCGCAGCTTCGGGTTGCCGCCGTAGACCTCGTCGCCGGCGACCCATGCGGCCTGGTGGCCGGCGTCCAGGAACCGGGTGACCATACGTGCGGCCAGTTCCGGCTTGGTGGCGAAGGCGGTGTCCTGGTCGAGTCCGGCATCCCGGCAGCGGTCAGGGTCGGAGGTCCATGAACGCGGGACGTACAGTTCCCGGTCCACTGCCGCGTGCCCGCGCCGGCCGGCGTAGACCAGGTAGACGGCGACCTGGGCATTTTCGATCCTGCCCGCGGTGCCGGTGTACTGGCGCTGGACGCCGACCGTGCCGGTGCCCTTCTTCACGTCCCCGGTCTCGTCGACCACCAGTACCGCCTGGTCGTCGTGCAGGTGGTCCACCACGTAGTCACACACATCGTCGCGGACCCGGTCGGCATCCCACTTGGCCCGCCCCAGCAGGTGCTGCATGCCGTCCGGAGTGGTCTCGCCGGCCCACTCGGCGATGGTCCAGCAGTTCTTGCGCGGCAGGTCGGCCAGCAGACCGAGCACCAACCGCGCCGCCCTGCGCCGGGGTTCGACCCGGGCGAAGCGCCCCGCGATCCGGCTCATCAGGCCCTCGAACGCATCCCGCCAACGAGCGGGATCTATGCTGTGACCTGCGGCCACCGTCTCTTCGTTAGTCCACACAACTCACGATGATCAACGGTGGCCGCACCCATGCCCGCGCCGGCCCCTACCAACAAGATCACGATCTACGGCTGTAGTACTAG
>NZ_JAVRBF010000530.1:0-319 GCF_032436805.1 Streptomyces sp. P17
GATTGATTAGCCACTATTTTCTCGCTTTTTTTTTGTTAGCATCGCTCTAGACTATCTTGGAACGCAAAAGAGCGTCAAAATACTAACAACAAAAGGTGTGATAGTTATGGTTAAGTTATTTAAAGCTGAGCCCTTTGCCCTAGGTTTTAATCCTAAAACAACAGCACTTATTATTATCGATATGCAACGTGACTTCGTTGAACCTGGTGGTTTTGGTGAAGCACTTGGTAATGATGTATCACTAGTGCGTACTGCAATTGAACCATGCATGGCCGTTTTGGAAGCTGCTCGTGAAGCGGGTCTTATGGTTATTCATACT
>NZ_JAVRBF010000201.1:0-924 GCF_032436805.1 Streptomyces sp. P17
AGTACGCTTGCGAAGGCGGAAAGACGTTGGATGTCGTGTACGTCGGAGACTATGCCGTGATGCTGCAAATGGATGAGCTTGTCCCGCTGAAACGCGCCAAGAGTGCATCAGGAGTACGCTACATCTCTACCAGCAAAAACCACTCCTACGAACTCTGGGGGAAGAACAACGACATGAACCTTTCAACCCACGATGGCGGAAAAAAGCAAGTCGTTCTCAGTAACTGCAAGCCATAAACACCTTCCGTTAGCCACCTGTAGGGTCAACGAGACAGCCCGCCGTCGTCGCGATCCCGGCCGCGACTGCGAAGCCGTTGGGCCTGCCGCTGGCGTGTCGCCTCGCGCTGTTCGGCGAGCAGCTTCTCGCCCACGGCCTTGATGATCTGGGCCGCCTTGGCCTGCATATCGCGATTAAGCGGCCCCAGAGCGTCCAGAACGGGCTTCAGGCGGTCACGCAGGCTCCGGGCTGTCTCCTGTGCCTGCCGGGCCTTCTCGCGCTCCTGACGCGCTCCTGCGGCCGCTGCGACGGTCGGGCCATACCCTTCCCTGACGGCAGCGGTCACGCGGGCGGCCACGGCCTCCGGCGTCTCCACGTCCTTTGAGAAAATCCCCTTACGCAGCACCCGCGGCTCGATGGCCTGCGGCGTGATGGTGGCGTGCCCGGGCTGGCGCTCGATGGCGCCGTAGTAGCTCTGGACGCGCTGATGGGTGGCCCGGCTGCCCTCGATGCCGCGTTCCAGCCCGAGATCCCTCACCACCTCGGCAAAGCTGGTCTGGTCGGCCCGCATCTTGTCGCGGCCACCGATGAACTCCTTGGCCGACAGCCGCCCGTCCTGCGTCAGCGGCACGACGAAGGCCGACAGGTGCGGGGTGGCCTCGTCGCGGTGGATGCTGGCCGTCACGATGCGATCCGCGCCGTATTTGG
>NZ_JAVRBF010000048.1:0-69202 GCF_032436805.1 Streptomyces sp. P17
CTGAGCCACCAGGCCCGGCACCACCACCGCTGAGCCACCAGGCCCGGCACCACCACCGCTGGGTCACCAGGGCAGGCGTCACCGGCGGCTGGGCACCGAGGCAGGGCATTCCGGCCGCGTCAGCCCACCGGATCGGCAGGCCACGGCGACTCCCGGCGATCTGGGTCATCGGCGGCCTGGCTGGTGCGTTGTACGGCCTGCCGCCACGGGCGGCGACGGCGGCCTGGGCGGTGGCCGGAGCGGTCCTGCTGATCGGCTGGGTGGGCCCGGCACTGGACGTCCCGCGGACGGTCCTGGACCTCTCCCCCTTCGGCCACCTCCCGAAGCTGCCGGGCGGGGAGATGGAGTGGGGCCCGGTGCTGATCCTGCTGGTGCTGGCGGCGGCCCTGGTCGCGTTGGGCCTGGCGGGCCTGCGGCGGCGGGACATGACGACCTGACGGAACCAGTGGGCGGCCTCTGCACGTCTGTCCCGAGCATGGGACAACGCACGCAGGCCGCCGGCGGCTGTCTGACCACGGCTCTGGGGGCGGGCGCCGGACTCGCGGTGTGGTCGGTCGACTTCCGGGGACGCTTCTGGCGCTTCGAACAGGCCCCCGACTGGAGCGTGCTCTACGCCGAACTACCGCTGGCGGTGCTGGGCGGAGCCGTCGTGGGGCTCGGTGTGTGGGCGGGGGTGGAGCGGGTGCGGGGGCGGGGGTGAGGGGGAGGGTCAGTCGACGTACTGCTTGAGCTTCTCGGTGTCGAGTTCGATGCCGAGGGGTTCAGGCAGGGAGAGCTTCGCGCCGAAAGCCTCGCGACGGCGGTTGTGGTAGCCGACTTTAGGGTCCGGATCGCTGTAGAGGGTGATTGTGCGGTTGCCACGGTCGATCAGCAGATAAAACGGGATGCCCGCCGCCCCGTATGCGATGGGCTTCTCCTGACGGTCACGCTGGTCGGTATCGGAGTCGAAGGACGTGACCTCCAGCACCAGAAGCACGCCACTCGGGTCCGCCCACTCACCATGCCCAGCGAAGTGTTCCTCCGGCACGAGCGCCGCGTCGGGCCGAGCGCGGCCCTCCCGGTACTGCTCCACCTTCAGGCCCTGAGTCTGGTACAGATCCAGATCGGGCCTCATCTGCATGCATCGCCGCGCCAGCCACATCACGATGGTGTTGTGGTCCCCGTCCGCCACCTTCTTGACCCCGGTCCGTCCGTTGACGAACTCCAACGTGACGGCGTCGTCGGTCTCCTTGGCCGCGAACGCGGCGATCCTCTCGAACTCTTCCACCGACATCTGGGGCGACTGCAACGCGCGCTCTGCCATAACCGTCATGGTGCCTCCCTTCGCAGGCAGGCACCAGCGTGACGAGTCACTCGCGACCCTCGCTCGGAATGGCCCGACGATCAGCCGAACGGGTTGGTGATCGCCCCACCTCGACGCTCAGCCCCTCCAACCCACGGATCACGAAGTTCGGCTTCCGCTCCGGCTCCGCCGCCAGACTCAGCGTCGGCGCCCGCTCCAGCAACGCCGTCATCGACGCCGCCAGCTCGATCCGGGCCAGCGGAGCCCCGATGCAGTAGTGGATCCCGGCGCTGAAGGAGATGTGCGGGTTCTCCTTGCGGGTCAGGTCCAGGTCCCCGGGGTCGGTGAACACCTCCGGGTCGTGGTTCGCGGAGCCGAAGAGCATCGCGATCTCCGCGCCGCGCGGGATCACCGTGCCGTCGATCTCGATCTCGTCCAGAACCCAGCGCTCGAAGAGCTGGAGCGGCGTGTCGTAGCGCATCAGCTCCTCTACGGCGGACGGGACCAGGGAGTGGTCGGCGCGCAGGGCTTCGAGCTGGTCGGGGTTGCGGAACAGGGCGTACCAGCCGTTGACGGTGGAGTTGACCGTCGCCTCGTGCCCGGCGTTCAGCAGCAGCACGGCCGTCGAGATCATCTCCTGCTCGGTGAGCCGGTCGCCCTCGTCGTGGGCGGCGATGAGCCCGGAGATCAGGTCGTCGCCGGGCTCCTTGCGCCGCGCGGCGATGAGCTCCCGCAGATACTCGGAGAACTCGACGGAGGCCCGCACCGCCTTGGCGGCCGTGTCCTCGGACGGGTTCAGCTCGTACATCCCGCAGATGTCGGCCGACCAGGGCCGCAGCGGAGCCCGGTCCGCCTCCGGGATGCCCAGCATCTCCGCGATCACCGCGACCGGCAGCGGCTCGGCGACATCGGCGAGCAGGTCCCCGCCACCCGCCTCGACCAGCCGGTCCACCAGCTCACCGGCGAGCTGGGAGACGTACGGCTTGAGCTGCTCCACCGTCCTCGGCGTGAACGCCTTCGACACCAGGCGCCGGATCCGGGTGTGGTCCGGCGGCTCCAGATCGAGCATCCCGTGGTCGTTGAGCGTGTGGAACGGCTCGTGCTCGGCGGGCGGAGCGGTCCGCCCGAAGTCCTCATGCGTGAACCGGTGCTGATACGTCCGCCCGAGCCGCCGGTCGCGCAGCAGCGCCGACACATCGGCGTGATGCGGAACCAGCCACTGGTTCGTGGGCTCGAAGTACTGCACACGCCCCTTGGCGCGCAGCTCGGCGTAAGCGGGGTACGGGTCGGCGAGAAACGCCGGGTCCCACGGATCGAAGGCTCCCATGAACGGACGCTAGCCCGGCCAACCCCCTACTGACCAGGGCCGAAGTCGGGGAGGGTGACCGTGCCGTCTTCGGCGAGCGGGAAGGCGGGGTTGTGGGCGACCTCCCAGGCGTGGCCGTCGGGATCGACGAAGGCGCTGGAGTAGAAGCCGATCGCGTTGACGGCGGCGGGCTTGGTGACGGTCCCGCCGACCCGCTCCACCGCCGCCAGCAGTGCGTCGACCTCCGCCTCGGACCGGACGTTGTGGGCGAGGGCGATCCCGCCGAAGCCGCCCGCCGGGCCGGGCTCCAGGCCGCAGTCCCGGGCCAGCTTCTCCCGGCCCCACAGGACCAGACCCAGACCGCCCGCCTGGAAGAAGACGGTCTCCTCGACCTCCTGCCCCCGCCAGCCCAGGGCCTCGTAGAAGGCCTTGGAACGGGCGAGATCGGAGACACCCAGCGTGATCAAGGTGATGCGCTGTTCCATACCCTCACGGTAGGGGCGGGGCTAGCCGGGCGTCACGAGGCGCGCCTCGTACGCGAACACCGCCGCCTGGGTGCGGTCCCGCAGGCCCAGCTTCACCAGGATCCGGCTCACATGGGTCTTGATCGTCGACTCGGCCACGACCAGGCGCTCGGCGATCTCCGCGTTGGACAGGCCCTGGGCGATCAGGACCAGGACCTCCGTCTCGCGTTCCGTCAGCTCGCCGTAGGCCGCCTGTGCCCCGGCGAACGCCCTCGGCGCCTCGGACAGTTTCGAGAACTCCGTGATCAGGCGGCGGGTGACCGAGGGCGCGAGCAGGGCTTCGCCGGAGGCCACCACCCGTACCCCGTCGGCCAGTTGGCGCGCAGACGCGTCCTTCAGCAGGAAGCCCGAGGCTCCCGCCCGCAGTGCCTGGTACACGTACTCGTCCAGGTCGAACGTCGTCAGCACCAGCACCTTCGCCGTGCCGTCCGCCGCCACGATCTCCCTGGTCGCCTCGATGCCGTTCAGTTCGGGCATACGGATGTCCATCAGGACGACGTCGGGGGCGAGTTCGCCGACCTTCGCCACGGCCTCCCGGCCGTTCACCGCCTCGCCGACGACCTCGATGTCCGGCATCGCGTTCAGCAGGACGGAGAAGCCCTCCCGGACCATCATCTGATCGTCGGCGATCAGGACGCGGATCGTCATGCCTCGTCTCCCACGAGCTGTACCGGGAGGAACACCGCCACCTCGTAACCGCCTTCGTCCGTGGGGCCGGCCGTCATCTCGCCGTTCAGCATGCTCACCCGCTCCCGCATGCCCGTGACGCCGTGTCCGGCGCCGGGGGACGGTTTGACCAGGGCGGGCGCCGGGGGCGGGGTGTTCACCACGCGCAGGCCCAGGCCGCCGAGGACGTAACCGATCTCGACCTTCGCGCTCGCGCCGGGCGCGTGCCGCAGCGTGTTGCTCAGGGCCTCCTGGACTATTCGGTACGCCGACAGCTCGACGCCCTGCGGCAGTTCACGGACCGCGCCGGTCACTGTCTTCTGCACGCTCAGACCCGCGTCCCGCACATTGGCGAGCAGCGCGTCCAGGTCGGCGAGGGTCGGCTGCGGGGCGTCGGGGGCCTCGTAGTCCTCGGCGCGTACGACGCCCAGGACGCGGCGGAGTTCGGTCAGAGCCGCCACCGCGTTCTCGCGGATCGTGGCGAAGGCGCGCTCCAGCTCCGGCGGCGGGTTCTCGACGCGGTAGGGCGCGGCCTCCGCCTGGATGGCGACGACCGACATGTGGTGGGCGACCACGTCGTGCAGCTCGCGGGCGATCGTGGTGCGCTCCTCCAGCAGCGTGCGCCTGGAACGCTCCTGCGCGGTCTCCGTCTGCTGCGCGGTGACCTCCTGCGCGGCCTCCCGGCGGATGTGCCAGACCGACACGACCAGCAGCGCGAACGCCGAGACGACCATCATGGGGCCGGTGTTGCTGCCGTCGTAGTAGTAGGTCGGCCCGAAAGCGGCTTCCGCCACCAGACCGTACGCCCCCGTCAGCAGCCACATCCAGGCCGCCGTACGCGGCCTGGTGCGCACCGCCACGACCATCAGCACCGTCAGATGACTGACGACGGACCCGGCCATCCACGGCCACTCCGCCCAGCCGTCGCTCAGCACCGCGACGACCGGGGTGATGGCCATGGACACCCAGAACGCCCCGACCGGCCGCACCATGGTCAGCAGCACGGGAGCCGCGCAGATCAGGCCGATCGGCAGGGCACCGCCGCCGGTGTCGGCGCCGGCGGCGACCAGCGTGAACAGGGCTGCCACGGCGATCAGGGCGTGCGGTGTCCACGCCGCGTGGTCCCGCAGCCGGCCGGGGAGCCGACGTGTGAGCGGGCCGTCGACGCGCATCCGGGGCAGCGGCCGGTAGTCGAAGGCGTTGTGGAACAGATCCTGCCGCAGCCCGCGCAGGGCGTCCGCGGCCAGCCGGAACTCCGGGCTGTGGGCTTTGCTGGTCGTCTCGGTCACGTACAGCACGGTAGGCGGAGGCCCACCTCGCCGTCGTCACCTGCGAGAAGGGTCCTTCGGGGTCCGTCTCAAGTACTACGGCCGCCCCCGCCGTCACCAGGCGAGCTGGGCGATCTCCTCCGCCACCACCGCGCACGCGTCCGCCGCCGGATCGATCAGCGGGAAGTGGCCCACGTCCTCCAGCAGCGTCAGCCCCACCACCTCGCCCGCCTTGGCCGCCGCGTCCGCGTACGACTCGGCGACCATCTGCGGGACGTCCACGTCCGTGCGGCCCTGGACGAGGGTGGTGGCGATGCCCGTGGGAAGCAGCAGCGCGGGATCGGCGTACGGCCGCCGCTCCGTGAACTTCTCTTCCCCGCCCAGGAGTTGGCGGGCCGCCCCGCCGCAGACGTCCAGCTTGTCGGCGACCGTGAGGTCGGCGATGGGGGCGAGGGCCACGACTCCGCGGAGGAAGGGCGGGCCGTCGGTGCGCCAGGGGGCGTCGGCGGGGAGGAGGTGCCGTGCCGCCGCCCACAGGGCGAGCTGGCCGCCGGCGGAGTGGCCGGTGACGACCGTGCGGCGGAGGTCGGCCCGCGGGAGGGACTCCCGGGCCAGGGCGGGGAGGGCGTCCATCGCCGCGGCCACGTCGTCGAAGGTGCCGGGCCAGCGGCCGGCCGTGGTGCCCTCACCGCGCCGGTACTCCACATTGGCCACGGCGAACCCCCGGCGGGCCAGGAAGCCGCAGAACGGGGTGATGTGGCGGCGGTCGTACGGTGCGCGCCAGGCGCCGCCGTGCAGCACGACCACGAGGGGGGCGAGGGCGGTCTCGGTGCGCGGGGCGTAGAAGTCGATCACCTGGTCGGGGTGGTCGCCGTACGCGGCCGTGGCGTCGGGATCGACGGGCGGGTGCGAGAAGGCCGACTGCTCTTCGGCGGCGGTCCGGGCTGCGGCGGCGTCGTCCGGCATGCTCCAACCTCTCAGCGGCGAAATCGAATGGGCGGACCAGGTGAATCATTCGGCCGTTGGCGGGGACGGTATCAGGCCCGTGACGTGCGCGGACACGGGGATGTCACGCTCGGTGAGGGGTAAACGGTTCTGTTGGCGGGTGGGCGCCGCCCCACCCCACCCCGGGGTCAGGCGAGCAGTCCGCCCAGCACCCGCGCCGCCTTCTCCACATCCGCGAACCCCACATACAGCGGCGTGAAGCCGAAGCGCAGGACGTCCGGGGACCTGAAGTCGCCCACCACTCCCCGTTCGATCAGGCGCTTCATCACCGTGCCCGCGTCCGCGCAGCGCAGGGCGACCTGGCTGCCGCGTTCCTCGTGGGCGGCCGGGGTCAGGGACTCGACGCTGCCCTCGGGGACGTACTCCCGCACGCACTCCAGGAAGAAGTCCGTCAGGGCAAGGGACTTCGCCCGTACGGACTCGACCGACACGTCGTCCCAGACATCCAGCGCCGCCTCCAGCGCGAGCATGGAGAGGATGTCCGGGGTGCCCACCCGGCCGCGCGGGGCGCCCGAAGCGGGTTCGTAGTCGCTGCGCATGCCGAAGGGCTCCGCGTGGGAGTTCCAGCCCGGCAGCGGTGAGTCGAAGCGGGGCTGCAGGTCCGAGCGGACGTACAGGTACGCCGGTGAACCCGGGCCGCCGTTCAGGTACTTGTAGGTGCAGCCGACCGCCAGGTCGACCCCGTGCTCGTCCAGGCCCACCGGCAGCGCGCCCGCGCTGTGGCACAGGTCCCAGACCACGAGAGCGCCCGCCGCATGCACCGCCGACGTCAGCGACGGCAGGTCGTGCAGGCGGCCCGTGCGGTAGTCGACGTGGTTCAGCAGGACGGCCGCGGTCCGGGGACCCAGGACACCCGGGACCTCCGACGGCCGCACCGGACGCAGCGTGCAGCCCGTCATCCGGGCCGCCGACTGGGCGATATAGCCGTCCGTGGGGAAGGTCGTCGCGTCCACGACGATCTCGTCGCGCCCCTCGCCCGCCATCCGCACCGCGGCCACAAGCGCCTTGAAAACATTGACACTTGTCGAGTCGCCCACGACGATCTGGCCCGCCGCCGCGCCGACCAGCGGAGCGATCCGGTCGCCGATCCGCTCGGGCGCGGTCCACCAGCCGCTCTCCTCCCAGGACCGGATGCGCAGCGAACCCCACTGCCGCAGGACGGCGTCCGAGACCCGGTCCGGCACGTTCGCCGGCAGCGCGCCCAGCGAGTTCCCGTCCAGGTAGACGACGTCGTCGAGCACGAACTCGGCGCGCTTGGCGGCGAGTTCGTCCGCACCATCCAGCTTCTGAGCCTTGGCCCTGAGCTCAGACATGGGACCTCGCCGTCCACAGCTCCGGGAAGACGTTCTTGCGGGCGCGCTTCTCCAGCCAGGCCACCCCGGCCGAACCGCCCGTGCCGGCCTTCGAGCCCATCGCGCGCCGGGTGGCGACCAGATGGTCGTTGCGCCAGCGCCACACCAGCTCCCCGACATCCGTCAGCGCCTCGCCAAGACGGGCGACCTCGTCGCCGGGGTCGCCGGAGTAGACGGCTGTCCAGGCGGCCTCGACCTCGTCGGAGGGCTCGTAGCGCTGCGAGACGTCCCGCTGCAACACCTCCGCGGGGATCGCGTGCCCGCGCCGCGCCAGCAGCCGCAGCACCTCGTCGTAGAGGCTCGGCTCGTGCAGCGCCTTCTCCAGTTCCGCGTGGACGCGGGGCGCGCCGCGGTGCGGGACGAGCATGGACGCGGACTTCTCGCCGAGCAGGAACTCCATGCGGCGGTACATCGCCGACTGGAAGCCGGAGCCCTCGCCGAGGGCGGAGCGGTACGAGTTGAACTGGGCCGGGGTGAGCTGGCCGAGCGGCTTCCAGGAGGCGTTCAGCGCCTCCAGCTCCCGGACCGAACGCTTCAGCGCGTCGATCGCGACCGGCACCCGGTCCTCGCGCAGCGCGTGCGCGGCGGTCTCCCACTCATGGACGACGACGGTGAACCACAGCTCCATCACCTGGGTGGTGACCAGGAAGACCATCTCTCCGGGATCGTCGGAGAGGGTGTGCTGGAGGTGGGTGAGGACATCCGCCTTGACGTAGTCCTCGTACGGCGTCGTGCCGGCGAAGTCGAGATGCGGGGTCTCGGGCTCCTGGGTTTCGTGAGCCTCGTGGGACATCGCTGTCTCCTGTTGTGTACTCCGGGTAGCGGTCCGCCCCTGCCGTTACCGACACGGGGGCCCCGGTCCCCACCCGAATCCTCAGGGGTGTCCCCCGAAAAGTGCAAGGCCCGACCGGATCACAGCCGGACCCGCACTCAGGGCTCGCCTAGCCCAGCGTCTGGGCCGCCGTGGGCGAGGAGTCCTTCAGGAACTGCGAGCAGCGCTCGTACTCCTCCTGCTCGCCGATCGACCCGGCGGCGCGGGCGAGGGCGTGCAGGGCGCGCAGGAAGCCACAGTTCTGCTCGTGCTCCCAGGAGAATGGTGAAAGATGTAACCAGAGAGTGTGAGGGGGCACGGTGTGACCGAGAAGGAGTGGCTGGACAGCCTCGCGGCCCAGCTGCCGGAGCGGGATCTGGACTGGGTGGTGGATCTTGCCAGGATCTGCTCCACGGAGTGGGCGGGGGACAAGCCTCCGACGGGGGAGATTTACGAACCCGCCGCGCCAAGCACCGCTGTCCATGACAGAGGCGATTCGAGGGCGCCAGCGGGTCGAGGAGATTTCCAGGCTCCCCCCCCAGAGCGACGGGAGCTGAACTCATGATCTCTTCATCCCGAATGGGGGTTCGGTTCAACCCAACGCGGTCCCGCCACGCCGGACGACCCATGGCACTATGGGCGTCGGCCGCGCGGCCATGCGTTGACAGCCTCCTCGGGGGGATGCCGCTGTAGCCATTTGCGTGCGGCCTCTTCGCCGAAGCCGTGTAGCTGGAGGACTTCAAGGGCGGCCGCTCGTACGGTTCGCGCTTTGTCTACGTGGTCCAGGTGGGCTTTCATCCGCGCCACCACGTCGTCGTAGTCGTAGTCGTAGCGGCCATTGACCTTCTGAGCGAACAGCGGCAGGAGTTTGTAGTAGCGACGTTCGCTGATTCCGATCTGCGTCCACGGGTACCGTTCCGGTGCCTCACCCTTCCGGCGCTGCATGACCGCGATGCTCGCCTTCCGGCGCACGTACCGACGAGTAGCCTCCGCGCCCCGGGCTGGATCGAATCCGGGGTGGATCAGTTGTTCGAGCAGCGTTGCGGCCGCAGAAACCCTGTCTGGAGCGCGGGTCTCACGCTGGATGCGATCGACCTGCCGCGGGTACGCCCTCGCGACGGCGTTCGCCAGCGCCGGCTCATCGCCGCTGATCCCTGGAGCGGTCCCACGTCGACAGAAACGTCACGCTCCGCAGCTCCAGGACCAGGGACTTGATGGGAACCGAGCAGTGCTTCTGCCATGCCTTCATCATCCTGATGAGGTTTCGGGTATTGCCGTTGGTGTGGGCGTCCGAATCGGCCACGTAGGCAATCTCGGCCTCGTGGTCGACATGCTGCCAACTGCCGCCATCATGGGTGTTGGGCACGAGCAGCCCGCCGCCCTTCCGGTGCCAGGCGGGCAGGACCTCCACGGTGTGGCCCGTGGAGAAGTCGACGACCACGACCTCGCCGTCGCCACCGATTTCCTTGGTCCGCGGGTAACGCTCTTGGAACAGGCCCTTGAGTTCCTGCAGGAGGGCCGACTGCCCGTTGTACCTGTGCCCGTTGAAGCGGTGGTATTCGTTGACGGGCATGAAGAACAGCACGTCGACATCCCGCGGCGGGTTCACCGCCGTGCCCTTCCCGTACGAGCCGACGATCATCCGGCAGCCATCCGAATACGGTTGGTTGCTGTAGTGCCCGTGCAGCTTACGGGCGATGGCGTTCGCGCTCGTCAGCGCAGATGCACACTGATCACTCGTCACCGTGATGTTCTTCAGGAAGGTGTCGAATCTGCTCGCCGTACTCATGAGGCCCCTCGCTCGTCCGGAGGGATGAGCGTAGAGGGCGCCACTGACACCGGGCCTGACGAAACTTGCTGGGGTGTCAGTGCCACCTGTCGAGGGACACCTGGAGTCCGCCGGTGAGGTAGCGGTGGAGGGCGCTGGCAGTAGTGTCGACGAACTCCACGGGAATGTCGTCGGCGGCGACCCAGCGGACCTGGGCGTGTTTGCGTGGTTCGCGGTTTTCGGGTTCGCCGGTCCATTCGTGGGCAGCGAAGACGACGGTGAGGAAGCCGTTGGGGGCTTCAACGCCCCAGGCGCCGTGGATGATGTGGGCGACCTTCAGAGCCTCCGGCTTCACCGTCATGCCGGTCTCCTCGTACAGCTCACGCACGGCGGTCTCGGTGATGGGCTCGCCGGGCTCGCTCTTGCCGACGGGGAGGTCCCACATGCCCTGGGCGAACTTGGCGTTCTGGCTGCGCTGGAGGAGGACGACGCGGTTGGTGGCCTGGTCGTGGACGATGACGGCGGCGACCAGCAGGGTCATGGATTCGAGGGCGGGCGGCAGGGCTTTGGGCTGGTCGTCAGTGGTCCGCTGAGCCACGGCTTGTGTCCCTTCGTCGGCCGGTTGGTGTCAGCTTAGGCCAGCACTTCGCGTGCGCGGCGGGCGAGTTCGGCGGCTCCAGGCACCTTGCGGCACTGGTAGATGGAGAGGGTGGAGCGGAGCGAGGTGATCGCCTTGCGGGTGCGGTCGGAGGTCATGCCCTCTATGAGCGTCAGGGCTTGGGACCAGGCGGCCACGGCCTCGTCGGCTCGGGCCTGGGCGGCGAGGCTGTCGCCCAGGTCGGCGTAGGTGAGGGCGTGGACGCGCTTGTACTTCTCCGGGTCCCAGCGCACCAGGGCGTCGCGGTGCTGCTGCTCGGTGCCGATGTGATCGGCGAGGTCGGTGAGCGTGCGGGCGGTGTGGCTGGCCACGGTGCCGGCGGCGGGGCCGCTGACGCGGGAGTAGCTGGGCTGGAGACCATCGTCGCGGAGCAGGGCGTCTTCAGCGGCAAGCAGGGCACGGGCGGCAGCGGGCTTCTCGCCGGTGGCGGCGTAGGCGCGGGCATGGGTGATGTGAAGCAGCGCCTCGGTCTGGCCGTCGACGTGCCCCAGACCGCGAGTAAGGGCGCCTTCGACGAGATCGACGCAGTGGTGGGGCTGCTTGAGGCTCAGCGCCTGGTGGGCGAGGGCTCGCATCATCCAAGCTGCGTGGCCGTGTGGGTCGGCTTCGCAGGCAAGCTGGTAGCCGACCTGGTAGTAGCGCTGGGCGGCGCCTTCCTGGCCGAGGTCGTGGTGCTTCCAGCCTGCCAGGTAGGCGAGTTCGGCCACGGCGCCAAAGGCCGCCTGGCGTAAGGCTTCGTGCGGGAAACGTCCGCGGAGCATGGGGGCGGCAGTATCGGCGAGATAGGCGGTAACGGTGGTCAGGCCGTGCCCGCCGCCGAGGCGTTCGTCTGCCGCGCTGAAGGCCGCGGTGATCTGACGTACGACGTCCACGTCCTCCGCCCCGACCACGGAGGTGCCGGTGCGGGCGCGGAGCATGCGGGCGGTGGCCTCGTGGTCGTGGGCCAGCGGCATGGCGACGCCGGCGGTGGTGAAAGCGGCCACCGCGAGGAAGCGGCGGCGCTCGACGTCGGCACGGCCCAGGTCGGTTGCGGCCAGGACGGGATCCCCCTCGTCCGACCCCTCAGCATCCGGTGCCCGAAGCCCGATCTCAGTTTGGGTAACGCTGCGGCCTGCCCGCCGTGACAGAGCCTCTGCGAGGTATTGCCCGGTCCGACCGGTCGGCTGGCGCGTGCCGTTCGCCCAGTGGGAGACGGCCGACTTGTTGGTCTGGAGGATCTCCCCGTTCTCGGCCGCGATACGCCGGATGTCCTTCGCCAGAGCCTCGAAGGTGCAGCCGATCGCCTCGATGACGTCACGCAGACGGGAATTGGGCACTCTCGGCACTGCCACCATCGCCTCCGCTCTGGAGCTGTAAACCGCGTATACCGCTTCAACTGCCTCTCACCGTACCCACTGTGCGTGACAGAGGGTTCACTAATCATCAGCCGCCCGGCCCCGGTCCGACACCGTGACCAGGCTCCCCCTTCGGCCGGGCGGCCCCCGAAGTTCCGTACGCCTACACCGGGTTCGGGCATTCCTGTGCCCGCCCGGCCAATCAGAGACGGAGACACGGTGACCACCATCGACACCACGGCCATCACGGCCGTACTGCCCGAGGCGTTCGACGAGCGCTGGAGCCGCCTGCCCGGCATCCAAGTCGACGGCCGGCGCATCACCATCGACCCGGCCGAGTACTTCTTCCGCTTCGAGTCCAACACATGGCTCGTCGCCGACTGGGAGCTGGTCAAGTCCCGGCTCCTGCATGTGGAGGAGACCACAGAAAGCGCGGTCGAGCAGCTCACGCTGGAGTTCATCAAGACCCACGCCGAGTCCACCTCGGACGCCGCCCGCGTGCTCGCCACCGCCTACAAGGTGTACGCCTACCTGTTCCGCGACGAGCACCTGGCCGGCCTCGGCCTGCCGCAGATCACCGCCGACCACCTGCGGATGCTGCGCGAGGCAGCCACGCTGATGGCGCTCAACAAAGTCGAGCTGGACGGACACATCTCCAACGTCGGCCCGTGCTGGTTCTTCCCCGCCGCCACCTCCGTCGTCTTCGACCTGGACGACGAGATGGGCGGGACTCTCGACGAGGTCTACCACGGCGGCTGGTTCAACGAGAACCGCCGCATCGAGTCCATCAAGGCCCACGCCGCCCTCGGCGGCCGGCTCGTGCACGGCTGCCAGTCCGTGCCGGACCAGTCAGGCGGGGTCGTGGCGCCCTACGGTGCCTCGATGGCCACCTTCCGCGACGACCTCGCCGCCTTCAAGGCCGGGTGGATCGAGCAGGTCTACGCCCACCGCGTGAGCCCTGCCGCGTAGCACCACCGCCCTGGCTCCGGGGCGGGCCGGCACCTCTCGCCCGCCCCGGACGCCGCCACCCCACGGGAGCCCCGACATGACCGCGAACCCCAGCACCGAACTCCTCGACCACCTGCTCACCCTGACCGGCCGGACCACCGCCCTTCGCGAGGAGGTGCGCGTGTGGTCCATGTCCGGCGTCGAACGCCTTACCTTCACCGACGGCACCACGGCCGTCTTCAAGTACGCCAAGAAGCCGTTCGACAGCGAGGATCAGGCACTCCGGCTGGCCCACACCCTCGGTGTCCCCGTACCCATCGTTCACTCGTCCGCCGTCCTGGACGGCTGGCTCGGGATGCTGCTGGAAGACCTCGGCGCCCCCATCCGCGAAGGTGACGACCTCGACGGCGCAGCCGCAGCCGTGGTCCTGCACCGCACCCGAACCGCTGCCGCCCTGCCCGTCGTCGATCAGGAGCGGCTGCGCACCCTGCCAAGCCGGGCCCTGGACCACCTCGCCCGACTCCGCAAGGCGGAACGGTGGCAGGACGCGGACGACGTCGAGGACGCGCTCGACCGGATCGCTCAGGCTGCCGAGGAACGCTCAGCCGGCACGGCCGTGGCCCCGTTCGGCTGGGTGCACTCCGAGTTCCACCCCACCAGCCTCCACATCGGCCGACACGGCTGGCGCCTGCTCGACTTCGCCCGCGCCTTCACCGGCCCCGGCCTGCTCGACCTCGCCAGCTGGCACGGCACCCTCGACGAACCCGACCCCGTCCGCCTGCGCATCTTCCTGGAGACCTACGTCACCGAGGGCGGCACCCCCGACGCCCTCACCGAGCGCGGCGGGCTGCCTGCCGAGAAGTGGGCGCTGGGCTGGCAGCGCATGTGGGCCGTCGAGTGGTTCATGGAGCAGTCCATCCGCTGGATCAACGACCCGGCCACCGACCCCGCCTACATCAAGCCCGTCCGCCGCCACCTCACCGACGTCCTCCACCTCCTGGAGATCTAGGTGCTCGCCCAGTCTTCCCCCTGGTACGCCCACGCCCTCCAACGCACCACGGCTGCCCCCGCCGAGCCGCTGTCCGTACCCGCGCGAATGGAATGGACCACCCGACCCGCCAGCGGCCCCGGAGCCGAGATCCTCGGACCGGACCTACGCCACAAGCGGCTGCTGGAACTCGGCTGCGGCCCCGGCCACAACGCCGCCCACCTCGCCACCCGCTACGGCGCCCAGGTCACCGCCGTCGACCTTGTCGGCCTCCAGGTCCGCCGAGCCCGCTCCCACTACGGCCGACTGAACAACCTGACCTTCGTCGCCGGCCACGCCCTGCATTACCTGCAAGCCTCCGCCGAGCAGTTCGACGCCATCTATTCCGTCTTCGGCGCCATCGGACTGGTAGCCCCCGAGCTCCTACTGCCCGCCATCGCCCAGCACCTCAAACCCGGGCGGACCCTCGCCTTCTCCGTCCCCCACCCCCAGCGCGGCGGCCTGCGCCCCACCACCGACGACCGGCCCCGCCGCGACTACGTCACCCTCCCCGACCTCACCCGACTGCCCATCGCCCGCTGGGACTTCGACGCCGACCGCTGGGAGAAACACCTCGACCACTCCGGCCTCTGGCTCACCTCCGCCCAGGAGTTCCACGACGCCCGCCACGGTGCCTGCTGACCCACCACCCTGCTGATCACCGCACGCAAGCTCTGACCCCCAGCCCCGGCTTCCCTGGGAGAACCGATGCGCCCGCCCTACCTGCTCCTCGACGTCGACGGCGTCCTCATACCCTTCCCGGACGCCGATGGGACCACCCCGGCCACCCACCGCCGCCACGACGTCGTTCCCACCGGCCGCAACGCCGACGACCCGGTCACCATCTGGCTCAACCCCGCACATGGCCCCCTGCTCATGCACGTGATCCGAACCGGCCTGGTCACCCCCGTCTGGTGCACCAGCTGGCGCCAGGACGCCACCACCCTGATCGGCCCGCTCCTCGGCCTCCCGCCCCTGCCGTACGTCGACCTCCCGCGTCCCCGGATCACCACCAGCCACCCTGACGGCTACCTCTGGAAACGCGACCACGTCGACACCTGGCTCGGCGACACCCCAGTCGCCTGGATCGACGACGACTTCACCGACCTCGACCACAAATGGGCCGCAGAACGCAGCGCGCGCGGCCAGGCGACCATCCTTGTTCAGCCGGATCCCCACGTCGGCCTGCTGGCCGAGCATCTGGTCGAGGTCCTGAGTTGGGCCGTGCGAATCCAGCATGTGGTCGAGACGCAGGCAGGCCCGGGTCCATCGACCCGGGCCTGCCGCCTCGTAAGCGGATATTCCTAGAGGTGTGTGTTCTCTCGACGCTTCCTGAGCACTCTGAGGACCAGCCAGATCAGAACGACCTGGACAATGCCCGCGATCGCCTGCACCGACGGTGCGTAGCCGTCCGCGCCGGGGCTGTAGTCGTCGAAGCCGAAAACCACCGCGGCGAAGAGAAACAGGACCGTCGTCACGACACCCGAGGGGAAGGTGATGACGGAAAGGACCACGGCAGCGGCATCCATACCTTGCTCGACGCTCAGGTAGTCGAGGCCGAACACCACCACCAGGTAGGCCAGGGCCAGCGTCACGCCCGCTCTACGAGACGGAAGGTTCACGGTGCTCTTTCCCGGGCCCATCACGCGCCCATGGTGTTGATGTAGTGGGTCAGATCCTTGAGGTTACTGACGAGTTTGGCCCAGGTGCTCTTCGCCTTCTTCACGTAGTTGCTCTTGCCGATGAACCAGGCGTCCGCTCCGGGCGGCACGTTGCCGTGGATGGTGATCCTCATCTGCCCGCTCTTCAGATGGGTGAAGTAGAAGGAGATGAAGCCGGGGTAGTCCGGGTGACCCCAACGGGTGTCGAACTTCCAGCCGTTGGAGGTGATGCTCTTCACCTTGACCGGGAAAGCGATCTTGACTCCGGCGATCTTCACCCAGAGGTCCATCTTCTGGCCGACGTGGCTGAGCTTCTTCGCGTGCCCGCCGATCGGGAAGACCCAGTTGAAGTTGTCCCGGAACTTCTTGAAGTATCGGTTCGCCGACATGTGCGGGTTCCCGACGTTGTACTTCAGCCAGTAGTCGAACGTTCCGGACGTGTCGGTGCAGTTGACCGGGTCGCCGGAGCAGTAGCCGTAGGCGTTGTCGCCGCCGCCGGCCACCGGGTCCGTCTGGAGGAAGGTGCCGGTGGCCGGGTCGTAGCCGCGGGCGCCCATCATCAGCAGACCGCCGGGAGCGTCCGCGGCGCGCGCCGCGGTGCCCAGCCAGCCGTAGCGGCCCGTGGCCGTGGTGGCGTCGGGGGCGCCGTACTCGTCGTAGCGCTGCACCTGCGGCTGAGCGCCCGAGGCCAGCGGCAACCGGACGCTGATGTCGCCGTGGAGGTTGGACAGCTGGAGCACGGCGTCACCGCTCGCGCTCGTGACGGCGCTCAGCCCGCCGGTCAGGTCGCCGACGTTGCGGCCGACCGTGGTGGCGCTGCCCGCCAGGGTGCTGCCCCAAGCGGGGGTGTCCGCGCCGGAGCGATAGTGCTGGGTGGTGGTCGACGTCGTGCTCCAGGTGCCGTCCGCGGCCTTCGTCTCGGCCGTGACGCTCGCCTGGCGGCCTGCCACATCCAGGCCCCACGTGGTGCGCGCGGAGTCCTTGGTGACCTGCCGGACGGTGTCGCCCGTGTAGTAGGCGACCATCGTGCCGTCCACCCCGGTGGTGCGGCGGCCGAAGGCGTCATACACCGCCTTCGTGGTGGTCGTGCCCCGGGTGGCGGAGACCAGGCGGTCGGCGCTGTCGTAGGCGTACGACGTGCTGTCGGTCGATGGCGCGGTGGTCGAACCGCACGCCTCGGCCAGGGTGGAGGTGGTCAGGCCGGTGCGGTTGCTCCGGTCGTCCCCGAAAGCGTAGGCGCGTGTGGTGCAGGCCGAGCCGGTGTCGTCCTGTGCGGACGTCAGGTGGCCGGCGCTGTCGTAGTCGTAGCCGCTGACGATCGTGCCGCCGTCGGTCTGGGCGTGAGCGGCGAGCCGGCCGGCGATCGTGTAGTCGCCATGGTCGGCGAGGATCAACGTGCCGTTCTCGTCGGCGTACTCGCGGCCGGTCTCACGGCCGCTCGCGTCGTAGTCGACGGTGAGGGTGTTGCCGCCGGGCAGTGTCTCCTTCACGAGTTGCCCGTCACCGTCGTACGTACCGGTGAACGTGCCCGCGACCGAGTCGGTGACCGAGGTCGGCAGGCCCCGCGGGTCGGCCGCGGTGTCGTAGACGTACGTCGTGGTGGACGGGACGGAGTCGGTGATGGTCAGGGCCCGGTTGAGGGCGTCGTAGGTGGTCCGGGTGGTGTTGCCGGTGCCGTCGTCGTAGGAGATCTCGCGGCCGAGGCGGTCGATGGTCGAGGTGATCGTCCGCCCGCCCGCGGTGACCTTGGTCTCCAGCCCGGAGGTGCCGTACGTGATGGTGGTGGCGGGCATGTCGGTGCCGGTGCCGCCGGTCACGGTGGTGCCGAGGGGGCGGCCCGCCTCGTCGTAGGAGGACGTGGTGGTGCGGGTGACGCCGTTCGCGGTCTCCTTGACGGTGTCGGCCTGTCCCCAGCGCCCGTAGGTGAAGGACTTGGTCACCAGCTGCGCGGGATTGTCCCCGCCGCCGGTGATGGCACCGCCGGGGGTGATCGTGCAGACCAGGCCGGCCCACTCCGGGTGTCCGGCGCACTCGCCGTTGGTCGCCCAGTAGGCGGCCGTCGTGGTGCCCGCGCCGGTCGTGGTGGCGCCCGGCAGGGTGGTGCTCACCTGACGGCCCGCGGCGTCGTAGGCCGCGGTCGTGGTGATCGCCTTGCCCTGCGGGTCCTGGACCTCCTTGACGGCGAGGCCGGTGGTCCAGTCGTACACCGTGCGCACGGTCTCGGCGTCGGCGTCCGCCGGGTAGCCGTCGATCAGGGCCCCGGTGGTCTCGGTGGTGACCTGGTCGGCGACGGCGGCACCGGCGGGACGGTTCTCGTCGTAGGCACGCACCGTGTGCTCACGAGCCAGGACCTGAGTACCGGCCGGCAGGTCGGTACCGCCCGCGGGGGCGGTGGCCTTGGTGCGCAGTGTGACGGTGTGCAGGGGGCCGCTGATCTCCCGCTCCAGTGAGGTGCCGGTGGTGCCGGCGGTGAAGACGCTGGTGCTGGAGAGCATCAGGGCCGCTTCGGCGGTGCCTTCCGCCGGGGTGTTGGTGTCGGCACGGGCCTTGTCGAGTTCCGCCTCCAGCAGAGCGTCGGACGTGGCGGTCTTCCCCAGGGCGAGTTCGCGATTGGCGGCGGTCAGGTCTCGGACCAGGTTGCCTTCTGTGTCGTACTCGCTGGTGGAGATGTGACCGCCCGGCTCGGCTACGTTCACGGTGTTCATGTCGTCGTCGAGGTAGGTGATGGTGGCCCGCCGGTAGTCACCCGCCTTCAGGCCCGCACCGGTGTTGGCCGCGGGGACCTGGTCGACGGGGAAGACGGCGGTGGCCCGGGTAGGCAGGTCGGTCTGGCCCCAGGCGGCCACCGAGGAGGCGTCCATCGGGTAGGGCGCGGTGCTGCCGGAGACCGGGACCTCGTAGACGACCGAGGTCGTGGCCGTGCCGTTGGTGGTGCCGCTCGTGCCGGGTGCCAGCGTGGGCCGGGACGCCTTCAGCAGCCGGCCGGCCGGACCGCTCGCGTCGGTGCCGGTGCTGTAGGTGAGCGTCCAGGGCAGTTGACCCGCGGGGGTGTAGGTGACGACGCGCTTGGCGGCGTCGTAGGAGTACGTCTCCTTCTGTGCGGTGGGCACCCGCGGGTCCCACGCTTCGCGCAGCAGACCGTCCGTGTCATAGGCGTACTGGGCGACGACGGTGGCGGTGGCCGCGCCCGCACCCGGGTCGGTGGCCCACACCTTCACCTGCTTGACCTGGTCCTTGACGTTGCCGAAGGCGCCGCTCGCGGCGGTGGTGGAATCGGCGTAGACGAATTCCAGAACGCGGCAGCCCGCCGTGCTCGGCTTGCCGGCGCAGACGGTGTTGTCCTTGTCGACGGCCTTGTTGGGCGAGATCAGGTACTTGGGCCGGCTGAGCGTGCGGCCGCCGACGGTCACGGGTTCCACGACCACGCTGGTGGTGGAGTCCTCGGTGACCTGCTGGCTGGTGCGCAGCGTCCATGCGGTGGCGTCGGTGATCCGGCCGAACGTGGAGACGACGCCGGTGACGGAGTCCTTCAGTGTGAAGGTGTCCTGGTCCAGGGCGCCCGTCAGGGTCAGCTGGCCGGCGCCGGGCTCCGGGGTCCACGAGGTCGTGGTGCCGGCGCGGGTGAAGGCGATCGAGCTGCCGTCGGCGTTCATCAGGGACACCGAGGTGGCCGAGGTCTTGCGCAGGCTGGTGTAACCGACACCGGTGGTGGCCGTCACGGACGACACCCAGCCGGGGCCGAAGACCGGTGCCTGTCCCGCGCTCTCGGCGTCGACCGCCCGCGAGGAGAAGGTACGGGAGACCGACGCGTCGAACACCGAGGCGTCGTCGGCCGTCACGGAGAAGTCGCCGGTCAGCAGGTTGACGCTGCCGGGGCCGACGTTCTGCTGCGGCGCCGATCCGGCGGCCCGGTCCAGGGTGACCGACACCGGGATGCTGGACGCGGAGGAAGCGCCGTCGGTGAAGGTGGCGCGCAGCTGGACGGTGCCGTCGTCGTCCAGCGTGTCGTCCATGTGCCACACCAAGGGGGTGGCCGTGCCGCCAGTGACGGCGACAGGCCAGGCGCTCACGGAGGCCGAGCCCTTGGAGACATCGCCCACCGGGACGGTGTGCCAGGTGTCTCCGGTACCTCGACGGTACTCCCAGGTCGCGCCGGTGAAAGCGGCGTCGCCGGTGGCGGTGAGGTCGACATCGGCGGTGGTCCATGCGCCGTCGCGGGGCGCGGTCACACCGAGCGAACCGCTTCCGACACCGAAGGAGTACGCCGTCGTGGCGGTCGACAGGTTGCCGCCGGAATCGATGGTGCGGGCGCGCAGGACATGCGGGCCGTTCCCGGGGGCGACGGTGATCGTCTGGGTGTCGCCGCCGGTGCCGTTCGTGGTGTCCAGGGCCCGCTGGGCGAGCACCGTGGAGTCCAGGCTCCACTGGTAGCCGGCGCCAT
This sequence comes from Streptomyces sp. P17, assembly GCF_032436805.1. Classification (NCBI taxonomy): domain Bacteria; kingdom Bacillati; phylum Actinomycetota; class Actinomycetes; order Kitasatosporales; family Streptomycetaceae; genus Streptomyces; species Streptomyces sp. P17. The sequence goes on from NZ_JAVRBF010000048.1 coordinate 20,052, forward strand.
CGGTCGAGGAGGTGCCGAGCGTGCACGGCACACCGCCGGCAGCCTTGGCCGTCCAGACCCCCGCCGGGTAGGCGGCGCAGGAGATGGTCGGGGAGTTGGGCTTCGCGACGTTCGGCACGAAGTAGATGTACGACGACCAGGAGCCGTAGTCGGTGCCGTCGTAGCCGCGCACGCGCATCCGCATGTGCTGCGCGGGCAGGGCGCCGGAGCTGGGCACGGCCATGGTCGCTGTGCCGCCGGAGGCGACGTCGGCGCTGGTCACCGTGTACGAGTACGCGGCCTCGCTGCTGTACGCCGGGTCGTTGGTGATCTCGAACTGCGCCTTGACAGTGGATCCGTCGGCGTCCGTGACCTTCGCGGAGAGGGTTGGCGTGTACGTGGTGATGTACCGCTTGCCGTTGTAGGCGTTCACCGAACTCGGCGAGATCGCGAGAGCACTCGTCGTCGAGTACGAGTTGTACGTCACCGTCAGGTGCGGCTCCTGCGAGCCGTCCCCGGAGACGTAGTTCGCCGAACGGAAGCGCCGCCAGGTGAGCGAGTCGGTCTCGTCCGGCGACGCGAGGCGCAGGCCGTAGTTGGCGGACCCGTCCGACCATGCCTGGACGATGGCGTCGATGTCGAAGTTCATCGTGCCGGCCGGGCAGTCGTCGTTGTAGCCCTTGGCCGCCGTGCTGGTGACCGCACCCGTCGTGGTGGTCGTGGGCTGGTCGGCCCAGGTGATGTCCGAGGACGCCCATGACGAGGTGATCCGGCGCACCTGCGTGCCCGCGCCGGAGGTGGCGCAGGTCGAGGAGTAGTACGAGTACAGTGCCAGGTTGGTGTCGGTGATGTGCTTGCCCTTGAAGGCCGACACGTCGAACTTCAGGTATGAGCGGGCCTTGGTGGTGCCCGCGTCGTAGGTGCCCGACTTCAGCTCGGTCGAGGAGACCTGCGAGTCGGTGTAGTTGGTGGCCACCCACGTGTCCGTGGTCACCGCGAGGGTGGACGTCGGGTCGACCGTGACCGGATACGTGAGGTTCTGCTTGAAGTAGTCCGCGTCCGGGGTCAGGACGAGGCTCTGGGAGCCGTCGTCCGCGGTCTCGACCTTGGTGGCGACCTTCGCCTGGTACCTGGACTCGCCGGACTTGCCGTCCTTGGAGGAGTCCCACATCATCGGCGCGGGCGCCTCGGCGACCAGATTGCCGCCCGCGTCCTTCAGCAGCAGGTGTCCGGAGTCGGCCTCGGAGATCTTCAGACCGTCCAGCTTGACCGGGATCCGGTACGAGAGTTCTCCGTCCGGTGCCTTGTCCAGCACCACGTTCTGCGAGAAGCCCTGCGAGAGCGCCGTCACGGTCAGAGTCTGGCCGTCGCCCAGGTCGTAGGACGCGGTGTCGTCCTTCACCTCCGGCTTGGGCAGCGTGTCGCTCCAGCCCATCTCGAAGGACTTCTCCCCCTTGGCCACTGACGCCAGGGACTTGTCGCCGCCGTCCGACACCTTGATGTCCGCTGCCGCGACCTTCGGCTCGAGCGACGAACCGGTGTCGGACAGCGCGGTGTCGATGTCGCGCCACTTGCCGTCGAGCTTCTGCCTGACCGGCCCGGCATACGCCGCGGTCTGCAGTTCTCCGGACGGCAGCGCCCAGGTCGTGGACGTCGCCGTGCGCTCGGACGTCACCTCGATCTTGCGGTCCTGGAGACGGGCCATGAGGAGGGCGGCATCCACCGAATCAGCCGTGGACGCGGCCTCCTTGGTGTCGGACGAGGCCGCAACAACCCCACTGGACGCCTCACCGGTCGGCAGGGCGAAGGCCGCACCCGATCCGACCGAGACCAGCGCTGACTGGGCCGCCAAGGTGGTCACCAGGCCGAGAGCTATTCGTCTCATGCCTATGGGCGCCGCAGTAGCCCCCCTGAGAGACGGGACTGCCCGTCTCCCCTTCTTGCTTCTCACTACATCTCCCGATTTCTCTTGCACTCTGCGCGTAATGGTCACTTCCGGCACAGACGGCTCACCCAACACGCAAAGAGAGCACACAAGTAACTTGCAATCGGGAACGGTACGAGAATGTGATCAAGGAGGGCATCGAAGCGGTCAATGAGGATAAATAGACCTAAGACGGAAACAAAGCCCCTAGTCAGACGCCGCTCCCGAGGGACACCCTTGCCCGTCAACCCTTCCCAACTTGAGGTTGCAATACATTTGCAACGCACAACTTGCAGTTGCATCACGGAAGTTGAACCACCGTCACTTTGAGCCGTCGAGCCCAGCGCTCCAGCCGTAGATCGTGATCTTGCTGCCGTCGCTCTGTGGCTGTGGCTGTTGATCGGTGGTCATCGCGGCTTTCGGCCGCTCTCGGGGGTGGGTGCGGGTGTTGTGGGTGCCGTTGCGGGCTGCGGGGTTCGAGCTTGGTGCGCGCGGAGCGAGGCCGTCATAGTCGTGCGGCTGCGGGCGGCTTCGGCGCGGCGGTTGGGTACGGGGTTGCGGCTGGTGTGCTGGATACGGGTGATCAGGACGCGGGCGGGTTAAGGAGACCGCGAGGCTGTCGTCGACCATTCGTGCTGACGGCGTCCTTGAGGCTGTCGATCACGATGGTGTCGGCCCGGTGGGCGGCGGCGAGATCGGCGAGGAGGTCGGGCTCCTTGTCCAGGCTGGCGGGCAGCGGGCCCTGCCAGACGACGAGCCCGTCGCGCAGGATCTTCTCGTCAGTCTCGAAGACCCGACGGGCCATGGCCTTGGCAATCTGCTTCGGACGGTCCATGGCCAGGTAGAGCACCCGCCTGCTCGGGGCAACCGGCATCTCCAGGACCGTCTCCGACAGACCGAGGCGGGCGAAGACCACCTGATGGGCCAGGGTGGTCTTACCGACCCCGGGAGCGCCGACGATCATCAGGCTCTCACCCGGTGCCCAGACCGTCTTGTCGCACGTTCCCCACAGGGGTTCGGCGCTCGCGCCGGTCTCGCTGACGAAGGTCCATCCGTCGGTGGCGAAGCGGGACAGGCGCCCCTGTCCCGAGGCGAGCGCCCGCTCACGCTCGACGCGCACCTCCGCCTCGATCTCGCTACGGATCTCGTCGGGACCGGCGCCCGGCTCCTGGGCGCGCTGAACGGCCCGCACAGCGGAGGCATGCAGACGGCGGAGGTCGGCCTTCTTGCGGATGATCTCCGCGTGGTGCTCCGCGCTACCGGTCCCGTAGAGGGCGCCGGCGAGCTGGTGCAGATAGCTGGGACCGCCAACACGCAGCAGATCGCCCTGCTCCTGGAGCAGCTCGGTCAGGACGATCGGATCGGTCGGCCTGCCCTCGCGGTGCAGAGCGAGCAGCGCACGCCAGACCGTCTCGTGCGCGGGCCGGTAGAAGCCGTCCTCGCCCAGGATCGGCCGGACCGCATCGATGACGTCGCTGTCGTGCATACAGGCTCCGAGCACCGCGCGCTCGGCCTCCACGTTGAAGGGAGGCTCAGCCTGCCCATCATGATTCGGCGCTTGGCCGTACTCGAAGTGGGATGGCGTATTCGGTTGGGTGTCGGTCATACTGGGCATCAGCTCCTCTGCTCGCGGGCCATACGGGACGGCAATCCCGGCCACGCGGGTCGATCGCTAGGGATGGCGGTTGAGAGGTTTGCGCTTGGCCCCCGGTGACAGCCGGGGGCTTTTTGCATGCGGCGCTACGTCGGGTGAGCCGCGGGGACTCCTTCGGGTTCATGGGGGTGGGGCTACCACTATGCCACATGAATTGCCAATCGCAGAAGTGCTCTGCATCTCGCAGGAGGCATGTTACTGTTTAGGGGTCACTGCGCATGGCAGTGCATTGCTACGAACGGAAGGAGGTGGCCGTGACCGACGAAGACCCCCCGCAGGGCGTACTGCTCAGCGGCGAGGCGAACGTCGCCGTGCGCATCAAGCTCGAGCGCGAGGCGCGCGGCTGGAGCACCAACGCCCTGTCCGACCGCCTGAACGAGGCCGGTTTCGAGATGAACCCGTCGGCGGTCTGGCGCATCGAGAACGGCAAGCGCCGCATCAACCTCGACGAGGCCATCGGCTTCGCCGAGGTCCTCGGCATCGACCTGCGCAACCTCGTCGGCCCCCCGCAGCTCGCCGCCCAGGCCCGCGCCATGGAACTCATCGACGCCGTCGTGGACGCGTTCCGTGAGACCCAACGCGCCAACGCCGCCTACACCCAGGCACGCGACGCCCTGGACACCTACCTCGCCGAGCACCCCGACATCCGCGAGGAAGCGGACGTGATGGTCTCCAACGCCATGGCCGAGGCGTCCACCAAGCACCTGCTGGAGACGTACGGGCCGCCGCCCGCCCAGCGCGGCGACGACGAGCCATAGCCTCCCCTCTCAGCCCACTCCCGTCCTGGGCCGCAAACCCCCAGCACGGGCACATCACCCCATCCCCCAGCAATCGACCGGCGGACCGGTGTTGCCGCACCCATGCCCGCCAGAAGAGGACCCACCCCTTGCGCCAACCCGCAATACCCTCTGCCTCCGCATTGACCCCGCGCCCGAACGCCGCCCTCCCTCCCCGTGTCCCACCGCCGTGTTCCCGCCCACCCGGCGGTCACGGTGGCGCGGTGCGGGAGGTTCGGCTCTTTGACTGAGGACGAGTGGCTGCGCCGCGTAGAGGCGCAACTCCCCGACCGCGACGATGAGTGGGTCGACGACCTGCTCCGCATCTTCGGCATAGACCGGTCGTGAACCAGCGAAGCCGGGTCCCCAACAGACAAGGGGGACCCGGCTTCCATCTGTCACCTGAGCACCGGCTCGATGTCCGCCGGATCGAAGATCGGCCCATTGGACGCAGGCTTGATGATGACCGCACGGAAGACCTTGAGGACGGCGGCGCGCTGCTGCTCGATCGCCAGGTTCTCCCACCGCCCCCGTATGTCGATGGGCCCCGCCGCGAAGGTCGCGGCCTCGGCACGATGCAGAGCTCGCTCCCGGTGCAGCTCCGCGATCTGCTTCTCCAGGTCCTCGGTGAGCGCGATGTAGCGGGAGGCCGACATGCGCTTCTCCTGCCACGCCTGCTTGAACTCGGCCATATCCCGTTCCAGGGAGGCTAGTTGCTCCTCCTTGGTCCATTCCGGCGCGCGCTCGCGGACGCTCGCCAGCGCCTTGTCCGAGCTGAGGAACACGGCGTTCCTGATGAGACGGTCGACCGGTTCTCCGGCCCGGGCCACTCCCCCGCAACCACCGTCGTTCTTGCCGGGGCACGCGTACTTGAACTGCGATGACGCCTTCGACTTCCGGTACGACGGGAAGGCCCGCATCTTCGTACCGCACCGCCCGCACCGGGCGATGCCGGAGAGCAGGTACTTGGTGGCGTTGTCCCGTGGGACACGTCCCTCCGACTCCCGCTTGACCTTCTCTGTCAGCAGGTACCAGTCGTCGGGAGTGATGATCGGCTCCCAATCACCGACGACGGGAGCACCGCTCTCGTCCAGGAACAGCTCGCCCTGGTGCATCCGGTAGCCGCAGATCCGCGGGTTCATCAGCATCCGCTTGATCTTGGAGTCGTCGAAGACGCCGCCGCTGTGCGACCTGACCCCCTTGTCCCGCCAGTCACGCGCGATCGAGGCCCAGCGGACGCCACCGAGAAAATCCTTCACCGCCGTGCGGAGGTTCTCGGCCTCTTCCGGCACCAGCGTCCTGCGATCCTCGCGGTTCCATCCGTAGGGCGCCCGACCACCAGGGAGTTTGCCCTTCGCCGCCAGTTCCAGGTGCTTGCGCTTCGTCCGCTTCGACGTGTCCGCCGAGGACTTGTTGGCGATGGTGACCTTGATCCGCGCGATGAACCGGCCGTTCTCCGTGGACAGGTCGATGTCCGAGGCCGACACGGAGTCGAAGACGAGGTGACGCTTCCGACGCTCGGCGTCCTCGTACTCGTCGATCCACGCCTCCAGTTCACGCGGCTGACGCGTGAAGCGGTCGATGTCCCAGGCAACGACCCCATCGATCCGCCCGGCCTTCAAGTCCTCCAGCATCTGCCGGAACTCAGGACGTACCGTCTTGCGCTTGTACGCGGAGAGGTCGTTGTCCTCGTAGACCTTGGCGACCTCCCACCCCCTGGCAGCACAGTGCAGTCGGCAGTCCTCCTCCTGCCGCGCGACGCCAAGCCCCTCGGCCTCGTCGTCCTTGCTGATCCGGGTGTAGATGCCCACCTGAATGGCCCCGGAGGACCCCCGTCGTGCTGCCATGCGCCGGATCGTCGCATATCACGATCAGGTACATCAAGCGCCATTCTCATATCCACCCGATCCACGGCCGATATGCCGCGAAGGCGTCCCGAACGTCCGTCCCCAAGTGGCAGACTGATTGCATGACGACGCACAAGAACCTGCTCGGCGGCCCGGACCCGACCTACCTGCCGGAGAACGAAGAGGCGTACCGCCTCCTGGGCGAGGAGTCCCAGGCGCCGGCCGAGGTCGCGGCGAAGCACCCCACGTTCTCGCTCGCCTGGGCGATGCTCGCCGACGACGCCTTCGAGGCGGGGCGAGTTGTCGAGTCGTACGCCTACGCGCGCACCGGCTATCACCGCGGTCTGGACTCGCTGCGCCGGGCTGGATGGAAGGGGCATGGCCCCATCCCTTGGGACCACCGGGCCAATCGCGGGTTCCTGCGCTGCCTCGCCGCCCTCGCTCGTGCCGCGGGCGAGATCAACGAGAAGGACGAGACGGAGCGTTGCTGGCAGTTCCTCAAGGACAGCAGCGCCGAGGCGTACACCGAACTGAAGCGGTAGTCACCGCAGTTGAGACGTCTGTGCCGCCGTCACTCAGGCAGCGACGGCGGCACGGAATGCAGAAATTGAACGATCACATGTAGCACCATTCTCCTGGACCGCGCCGTGGCCCTTCCAGCCGTTGCGGCGCAGGGCGTCCAGGCCGCGGTGGTAGCCCGTACGGGCATAGGCGTACGACTCCACGACGCTGCCCCGCTCGAACGCGTCGTCGGCCAGCTGTGCCCAGGCCAGGGAGGACGTCGGGTACTTCGCCGCGACATCGGCCGGGGCCGTGCCGGACGCGAGGAGCTCACGGGGCTCCGGGTCGTCGGGGAGGTGGGTCGGGGGCGGGCCCCCGAGGAGGTTCTCGTGCATCGTCATGGGTTCCAGTCTGGTGCATCCGCTGTCCGATGCGCCCCTTGGCCCGTTCCCCTTCCAGGGGCGGCGCCGTGATCGAACCATGGGTGAGGCATTCGGGCCGCCGGCAGTCCGGCGGCAGCCGTCGTACGGTCGCGAAGGCCAGGGCGGAGCCCGCCACGAGTACGGCCGCGCACCAGATCATGGCCTCGCCGAAGGATTCGTCGAAGGCGTCCGGCGAGCGGTAGGCGTCCTCCCCCATCCCGGTCAGCAGAGGCAGAGCGGCCACGGCGACAAGACCCGCGGCGCGGGCCGCCGCGTTGTTGATGCCGCTGGCCAGACCCGCCCGCGCGACATTCACGGAGGCCAGGACGGTGGCCGTCAGCGGAGCGACCAGGGTGACCAGGCCGACCCCGAAGACGAGGACCGCGGGCAGGACGTCGGCCACGTACGAGGCGTCCGGGCCGACGCGCAGCATCAGCAGCAACCCGGCCGCGCTCACCAGCGGCCCCACGGTGAGCGGGATGCGCGGGCCGATCTTGTCGGCCAGCTCACCGGAACGGGCGGAGAGCAGCAGCATCAGGACGGTCGGCGGCAGCAGTGCGGTGCCCGCGGCGAGGGCCGAGTAGCCGGAGACGACCTGGAGCTGGAGCGCGGCGAGGAAGAAGAACCCGCCGAGGGCCGCGTACACGCACACGGTGACCAGATTGACGGCGGTGAACTGACGGGACTGGAAGATGTCCAGCGGCATCATCGGGTCGGGGCGCCGCTTCTCGACGTACACGAAGGCGATCCCGAGGGCGACGCCCAGGGCCGCCGAGATCCAGTCCGACTCGATCAGCGCGTACGTCACCAGCCCGAGCGCCAGCGCCCCGAGCGCCGCGCCGAGTACGTCGAAGCGGCCGTGCTTGGTGCCGTCGCCGGACTCGGGGACATGGCGCAGGGCGACGGGGACGCACAGCAGCGCCAGCGGCACGTTCAGCAGGAACACCCACCGCCAGCCGGGCCCGTCCACCAGCCAGCCGCCGAGGAACGGTCCCACGGCCGCCCCGATCCCGCCGAAGCCGGACCACAGGCCCACCGCCCGGCCGCGGTCGTCGGGGTGGAAGGAGGCCTGGATGAGGGCGAGGGAGCCGGGCGTGAGCAGCGCTCCGCCGATGCCCTGGAGGGCGCGCGCGGCGATCAGGATCTCGGCGTTCGGGGCGAGGCCGCACAGCAAGGAGGCCACGGCGAACCAGATGACGCCGATGACGAAGATCCTGCGGCGGCCGTAGCGGTCGCCCAGGGAGCCGCCGAGGAGGATCAGACCGGCGAGGGCGAGCATGTATGCGTTGATCGTCCACTGGAGGGCGGAGAGGTTCGCGTCCAGGTCCTCGCCGATCCGGGGGAGGGCGACATTGACGACGGTCGAGTCCAGCAGGGCCATGCTGGAGCCGAGGACGGTGGTGAGCAGGATCCACTTGCCCTGCGGAGAGGCGATCCGGACGTCGGGCATGCCCCCAGGTATACAGCGAGCCCGGCGCCGTAGACAGGCGCCGGGCTCAGGAGTGCACTGAGGGAACTACTTGATCCTGGTGCCCGTCGAGCGCAGGTTGCCGCAGGCCTCGACGACACGCGCGGCCATGCTCGCCTCGGCCAGCTTGCCCCAGGTGCGCGGGTCGTAGGCCTTCTTGTTGCCGACCTCGCCGTCGACCTTCAGGACGCCGTCGTAGTTCTGGAACATGTGGGCCGCGACCGGACGCGTGAAGGCGTACTGGGTGTCGGTGTCGAGGTTCATCTTCACGACGCCGTTCTCCAGCGCGGTGGCGATCTCCTCCGCGGTGGAGCCGGAGCCGCCGTGGAAGACGAAGTCGAACGGGCTCGTCCTGCCGTACTTCTCGCCGACGCCCTGCTGGAGGTCCTTCAGCAGCTCGGGGCGGAGCACGACGTTGCCCGGCTTGTAGACGCCGTGCACATTGCCGAAGGAGGCGGCCAGCAGGTAGCGGCCCTTCTCGCCCAGGCCGAGGGCCTCGGCGGTGCGCAGGGCGTCGTCGACGGTGGTGTACAGCTCGTCGTTGATCTCGTGGCTGACGCCGTCCTCCTCGCCGCCGGTCGGGGTGATCTCGACCTCAAGGATGATCTTCGCGGCGGCGGCGCGGGGCAGCAGCTCCTGGGCGATGGCCAGGTTGTCCGCCAGGGTCTCGGCGGAGCCGTCCCACATGTGCGACTGGAACAGCGGGTTGCCGCCGGCCTTGACGCGCTCCTCGGAGACCGCGATCAGCGGGCGGACGTAGCTGTCCAGCTTGTCCTTGGGGCAGTGGTCGGTGTGCAGCGCGATGTTGACGTCGTACTTGGCGGCGACGATGTGCGCGAACTCGGCCAGGGCGACGGCGCCGGTGACCATGTCCTTGCTGTGCTGGCCGCCGAGGAACTCCGCACCACCGGTGGAGATCTGGACGATGCCGTCGCTCTCGGCCTCCGCGAAGCCGCGCAGTGCAGCGTGCAGGGTCTGGGAGGAGGTCACGTTGATGGCCGGGTAGGCGAACTTGCCTGCCTTCGCCCGGTCGAGCATCTCGTTGTAGACCTCGGGGGTTGCGATGGGCATCTGTCCGCTCCTTGTGATGTGCGGGTTGCGTTCTGCGTACTTACGGCCCTGACCTAGACCTGGGAGGCGACATCATCGTCGTCGGGCCCATCTTTCCAGACGAACCGGGATGCTCCGAGAGCTGTCTCAGCCCGGACTTCAGTCCAGTCCGAGCTCGTCCTTGGAGTAGGCGAAGCGGTAGGGGACTCCCGCGCCGGCCTCGATCTTCTCGGCGGCGCCGGTCGCCCGGTCGACGATCGTCGCGACGGCCACCACCTCGGCGCCGGCCTCGCGCACGGCCTCCACGGCGGTCAGCGGGGAACCGCCGGTGGTGGAGGTGTCCTCGACGACGAGCACCCGGCGGCCCTCGATGTCCGGACCCTCGACCCGGCGCTGGAGCCCGTGTGCCTTGGCGGCCTTGCGGACGACGAAGGCGTCCAGCTTCCGGCCCCGGGCCGCGGCGGCGTGCAGCATCGCCGCGGCGACCGGGTCGGCGCCCATGGTGAGCCCGCCGACCGCGTCGAAGTCCAGGTCGGCGGTGAGGTCGAGGAGCACCTGGCCGACCAGGGGGGCGGCCTCGCCGTCGAGGGTGATGCGACGCAGGTCGACGTAGTAGTCGGCCTCCAGACCCGAGGAGAGGGTCACCTTGCCGTGCACCACGGCCTTGTCCTTGATCTGCTGCAGCAGCGCGCCACGTACGTCCGTCATGCCGAACAGCTTAGAGCCGGGTCCAGCTCCAAGTGGTCGTGGCCTCCAGCGGCTCCAGCGGGGTGACCAGGCGGGGGTGGGTGTTGAGCCCGTTGGGCGGCCCGGTCTGCGGCTCCACGCACACGGCGGCGTCCTGCTCGTCGTAGACCACGACCCACTCCTCGGGGCTGGTGACCTTGAGGGCGAGCCGACCCGGCCAGGTGAGGGTGACGTCCACGCCGTCGGGCATGCCGAAGCAGTCGTCCCACGGGCCCGGCTCGGGGTCGGTCCGATGGCCCGTGGGCAGATGGTCGGGGCCGCGTTCCTCCCGCCAGGCGGGGGTGAAGTCGAGGGTCACATCCGCGCCGCCGAGGATGCGGTTGAACCACGGGTGCCAGCCGATCTGGGCCGGGAAGGAGTCCTCGTACGTCTCCACGGACATCGTCAGCGTCAACGAGTTCTCGGTGAGGCCGACGACCTGGGTGACGCGTCCGGTGTGCGGCCAGGGGTCCACGAGGTCGTACGTGATCACCGCCTCGTCCGCCGTGACGCGGGCGGTACGCCAGGCGCCGTCGCGTGCGGTGCCGTGGATGGCGTGGGGCGGGGAGTTCAGGGGCATCTGGACGACGGTGGCGCCGTCCCGGAAGCGGCCGTCCCTGATGCGGCCGCACCACGGGACCATCGGGAAGCAGCCGAAGCGGTCGCCCTGGCGGAGGAGTTGGGTTCCGCCGACGCGGAGTCCTCCGATACGGCCGCCGTTGCCCGGTTGTACGGTCACCTCCGCGTCGCCCGCGGTCAGCGTGATGTCTTCGTTACTCACGGGACGACCCTACTGGGGCGATCAAGAGGGCCTTGCCCTTACCGGCGCTTTCTCAGGACCCGGCTGACGACGATCGCGGAGGCGACGGCGAGGGCGGCTGCGGGGGCGGCCCAGCGGAGGGTCGATGAGGGGGTGCTGGGCTGGGGGGCGGGGACAGGGGCGTAGCGGCCGCGGGGTGGGGCGTGGTCGACCTCTTCGGCGCTGCGGCCGATCATGGTGCGGCGGGCGTGGGCGGCCTCGGGTGCGGAGCCCTGCGGGGCTTCGGGCGCCTGGGCCTCCTCCGGCTCAGGAAGCACGGTTTCCTGCTCTGGAGGTGCCGCTTCCGGCTCAGGCAGGGCAGCTTCCGGCTCCGCCTCCGTCGCCCCCAAGTTCTCCGCGAAACGGTTCAGCAGTCGTGCGACCGCCGAGTTGACCTGTTCCGGGGGGAGTTGGGTGATGCGGCCGTCGGCCTTTGCCGTGGTGTCGAAGGTCAGGGTCGAGCCCTCGTCCGACTCGGCCACGCGCAGGGTCAGGGAGAGCTTGACCGAGCCCGTTCCCCTGGCCTCCGTCGCCTCGCCCTCCACCGCGTACGTGCCGTCCTCGCGCGGTGTGAGGTGCAGGGCGCCGCGGTAGGTGATCGTGTGGCCGCCCACCCGTAGCTTCAGACGGCCGCTCATCGGCGTATCGGCCCCCGCGTCCTGCTGGAGCCCGGGAAGTGCCCGGGCTACCCGCGCGGGGTCGGACAGCGCCTCCCTCAAGCGAGCCGTGGCGACCGGAACGAACACGTCAAGCTCCATGTCAGCGGAGCCTACCCAGGAGATGCGCCCTCGCACCCCCCGTCGGCGTAATCTCCCGGCACGTCCGTGTATCCGCGCTCACCGGACCGGAGTGGGCTCGTCAGTACCGCGGATGCACCAGGGTGGACGGGGGCAGCCCCCGTATCCGCAGTTCCTCCGCCGCCCTCGCGTCCTCCGTCAGCCGCGCGCGGGTCAGTGTGCGCAGTCGCGGGCCCTCGGCGGACAGGCCCAGCGGCGGTGCGAAGCCGCGGCCCGCCAGGATGAACCCCCAGTCGTGCGGTGCGTCGGCCCGGCCCGACGAGCGGTCCGGGCCCGCCGCGAAGCCCGGGGCCCTGCCCGCCACGCGGTACGGCGCGGTCCCCAGGCCCGCCGCACGCAGCGTCGACTCGACCGTCCAGAAGGCGCGGGGGCGGGACGCCACCGGGCCCGCGTGCACCACCAGGCGCCCGTCGTCCGTCAGCGTCCGGCGGACCAGGCCGTAGAACTCCTGCGCGTACAGCTTGGTGCTCGCCGTGATGCCCGGGTCCGGGAGGTCGGAGACGATGACGTCGTAGCGGCCGGGCGGCGCTGTACGCAGATGGCGGAAGGCGTCCGCCGTCGTGACACGGACGCGCGGGTCGTCGTACACCCTGCCGTTGAGGCGGGTCAGTGCCGGGTCCTCGCGGGCCAGGCGGACCACCTCCGCGTCCAGTTCCACGATGTCCACTCGACGCACCCCCGGGTACCGCAGCACCTCCCGCGCCGCGAGACCGTCGCCGCCGCCGAGGATCAGCACCCGCTCGTGCGGGCCGTTCATCGCCGGGTGGACCAGCGCCTCGTGGTAGCGGTATTCGTCGCGGCCGCTGACGCGGAGACGGCCGTCGAGGTAGAGGTCGACCGGGTGGCCGTCGGTGCCGCCGGTGAGGACGACCTCCTGGACGCCGGTCTGGACCGCCACGCGTACGTCGGCGCCGTACACCGCCTGCCGGGCGGCGCGTTCGAAGTCGTCGACGTGGACGGCGGCCGCGGCGAGGATGCCGAGGACCGTGAGGTTGGCGGCGAGCAGCAGCCAGCGGCCGCGCCTGGTCAGATCGCGGCGGAACAGACCGAGGACAAGGGCGCCGCCGGCCACGGCGTTGACCGCGCCGGTGATCAGCGCGCCGGTCAACTGGCCGAGCAGGGGCAGCAGAAGGAAGGGAAAGGCCAGGCCTCCGACGAGCGCGCCGACGTAGTCCGCGGCGAACAGGTCGGCCACCGCGCCGCCCGCGTCCTGGCGCCGGATGCGCTGGATCAGCTCCATCAGCAGCGGGACTTCGGCACCGATCAGCAGGCCGATGGCGAGGGAGAAGGTGACCAGCAGGATCCGGGGGCCGTGTCCCCACAGGCCGCCCCAGTCGCCGGTCCAGGCGAACACGGCGTACAGGGCGAGCGCGCTGCAGCCGCCGACGAGGGCGAGGACCGTCTCGATCGCGCCGAAGCCCGCGGCGGCGTGCCAGCGCAGCCGTTTGGCGACGAGCGAGCCGAGGCCCATCGCGAAGACCATGACGGACAGCACCACGGAGGCCTGGGTGACCGAGTCTCCGATCAAGTAGGAGGCGAGGGCGACCAGTTCGAGTTCGTACACGAGTCCGCAGGCGGCGCAGACGAAGACGCACGCGAGGACCAGGAACCGTCCGGTGTCCGGCCGGACGGGCAGCCGCGCCGGGCCGCCCCAGGGTGGCGGGGTGCCGGGCGGGGCGGGCGCGTGCGGTTCGATCACGTTGCGACGTTACGTCACGGGCGCGTCACGCTTCGTCACCCACACGTGTGGAACTGGCGCCTCAAACGCCGGGCGGGGCTGTCGAACTCATACGCCCGACGGGCTCAGCGCGCTCACCGGAACCCGGACCCCGACCCGGGTCCGGGTCGCCACCAACTGGCCGTCCTGCGGGTAGGCGTGCCAGGTCCGCCAGTGCACCTGCCCCTCCTGGCGCTGCGCCAGCATCGCGGTGAAGGCGTGCGGGCTGCCGGGGAAGACTCCGGCCAGGCCGTTGGGGTGGTCGGCGACCAGGGCCAGCAACTCCTGGGCGCGGCCCGCGAACTGACCCGGCGCCAGGACCTCGACGCGGGCGGCGAACTCGTACTCCCAGTCCCCGACCCGTTTGGCGACGCCCAGCGGGAGGGGGGTGCTGCTGCCCGGGATGCATGCCACCGTCTCCGAACAACTGCCCCGCTCCTCCTCCAGGAGCACCTGGTGGGACGCGCCGAGCAGTCTCAACTGGAGCGTCGCCCCGGACAGTTCGAGGTCGAGGGTGGCCAGTGCGGGGAGCGGCTCACGCCCCAGGGCCCAGGCGAGGTCGGCCGCGCGCGTGTCGGTGTAGGAGGTGTTCAGGGTCGTGAGCATGGATCGGCTCCGCTAGCACGCAAAAGAAAGGGAGGTGGGGGTCCGGCGCACCCCGGTCGACACCGGGGGATCGGCCCGGTCAGCCCGGTCGGCGAGTCTGGGGGGTCCGCCGGGTGTCCGATGGGGCCGCGTTGGTGAATTAGAGGGAATCATGAACGGTGGCGCCGCCACAGCGTTTTTACCCAACTTCGTAGGGTTTCCATCCCTCAGAGGGCTCCACAGCTCAACTGTTCAACCAGGGCGTGCGCCGTGTCGGCTGGGGCGTACGCCGGAGCGCGGGCCCGTGCCACGGACACGGCAGCGGGGCCCGCCCCCCGTGGGCGGGCCCCGCTGTCCGGATGCGGTTCCCCCGGTGTGGAGCTCAGCTGCCCCGTGTCAGCTGCCTCCTCCCCCGCATCCACCCCCGCCGCCGCAGGAGGACGACGATCCGCCTCCGCAGGACGAGCCGCCGCTGTCGCCTCCACCGGCCCACCAGCTGGAGCTGCTGTCGTTGCTGTGGTTGCTGTCGCGGCGGCCGTAGGAGCGCCGGGACTGCTGCGTCATCTGGCGGCGACCGGCCCCCACGATCGCCAGCGTGATCAGGCCCGCGAAAAGAACCAGCAGGATGATGCCGAGTGCCATGGGCATGACCTCACCCTCCTTTCGTCTCTGTACACAGCTCCCCCGAAGCGGCCCCCCATGGGCGCCTCGCCAGCTGCGTGTACGGGAGATGCCCTCCCCGCTGACGACCCAAAGCAGAGTTGAGGAACTCCAGAGCTTCGGCGCAGGATGGCCCGCATGACCTCAAGCGCGCGTCCTCTCCTCAACCGCAGCCTCGCCGAGTTCGGAACGACGATCTTCGCCGAGATGTCGGCGCTGGCCCTGCGGACCGGGTCCATCAATCTGGGCCAGGGTTTCCCGGACACGGACGGACCCGAGGAGATCCGGGAGGCGGCGGTGCGCGCGCTGCGCGACGGACGCGGCAACCAGTACCCGCCGGGCCCCGGCGTGCCCGAGCTGCGCACCGCGGTGGCCGCGCACCAGCGGCGCCTGTACGGGCTGACGTACGACCCGGACACCGAGGTGCTGGTGACGGCGGGCGCGACGGAGGCCGTCGCCGCCTCGCTGCTGGCGCTGCTGGAGCCGGGCGACGAGGTGGTGGCGCTGGAGCCGTACTACGACTCCTACGCGGCCTGTATCGCGATGGCCGGCGGCCGCCGGGTGCCGGTCACCCTGCGGCCGGACCAGGGCCGCTTCCGGCTGGACCTCGACGAGCTGCGCGCCGCGGTCACCGACCGCACCCGGCTGCTGCTGATCAACACCCCGCACAACCCGACCGGCACGGTCCTCACCCGCGAGGAGCTGGCCGCGGTGGCGGAGCTCGCCGTGGAGCGCGATCTGCTGGTCGTCACGGACGAGGTGTACGAGCATCTGGTCTTCGACGGCGCCGAGCATCTGCCGCTGGCGACCTTCCCCGGGATGCGGGAGCGGACGGTCACCATCGGCTCGGCGGGCAAGACCTACTCGTTCACCGGCTGGAAGGTCGGCTGGGTTACCGGAACCGCAGAACTGGTGACCGCCGTCCGTTCCGCCAAGCAGTTCCTGACCTACGTCAGCGCGGGCCCCTTCCAGTACGCGATCGCCGAAGCTCTCCGCCTGCCGGACTCGTACTTCGACAGCTTCCGCGCCGATCTCCAACGCAAGCGCGACCTGCTCGGCGACGGCCTGCGCACGGCCGGGTTCGAGGTCTATCAGCCACAGGGAACGTACTTCATCACCACCGACATCAGCCCCCTCGGCGAGAAGGACGCCTACGCCTTCTGCCGGGCCCTCCCCGAACGCTGCGGCGTCGTCGCCATCCCCAACTCCGTCTTCTACGACCACCCCGACGCCGGCCGCAGCCTGGTCCGCTTCACCTTCTGCAAGAAGGACGACGTCCTCGACGAGGCCACCAGCCGCCTGCAACGCCTCGCGCCCTAAATGACGTCGGGCCGGCCACCTACCCGTTGGTATTGCCATGTGCGGTTGGTCTTGGGCGGTCTCTCGCGTGAATCTCGCCGCCGCCGCGAGGCCGTCCGAGGTCAGCTGGACGCTGCGCCGGGACGAGGCGGACGACCGGAGACTCCGGAGCAACCCCGCCTCCAGCGACCGCACCCACGTCACGTACTTGACGTACTTGACGTACTTGACTGATGAGTGCACGCTGGAGAGGTCAGGACGAACAAGGAGGCAGGTCATGGCCGCGGTCCACTACGAGAGCTACACCCAGGCGCGCACACACCTGAAGGACCTCCTCGACGCGGCCGACGAGGGACGGGTGGCGACCGTACGCCGTGACTCCGGGCGCTCGGCAGTCGTGGACGTGGAGCGGCTGCGCCGGTATCTGTCGCTGGTGTGCCCCTCGAAGGCGGAGGTGGTCGCCGAGGCGGGCGGCTGGTCCGTCTTTCTGCCCGGCCTGCCGCTGGCCGCCGACGGGACTACCTTCGACGAAGCCATAGGGGATATGGTCCAGGTCCTTCGCGAGTATGCCGAGGACTGGCAGGACAGGCTGCGGACCGCACCCAACCACGCGGACAACTGGGGCCTGGTGCAGCTGATCGCTCTCAGCGACGACGGACAGCTGCGCGATTGGCTGGTGGGTGCTCCACGGTGACCTGGCCCCAGCCCGACCGTGAGAACCATGACCGTTTCTGCCGTGCCGAGAAATGGGAACGCGTCCGGGACGCACGCGGACGCACCGGTACCCACCACGTGACCTACGAGCTCACCCTGCACGACGGCCGGATCCTGCGCACCAGAATCTCGCACCCGGTGGATCGCACCGCGTACGGCGCCGCGATGTGGCGACACATCCTGCGGGACCAACTGGACGTCAGCGAGGACGAGTTCTGGGCCTGCGTACAGCAGGGCGAGCTGCCTGACCGAGGTGCCCCCGAGCCGCCGAGCGAGGCCCTTCCCGCTGACCTGGTGCATCTGCTCATCCATCGTGCGGGCGTTGGCGAGGACACCGTGGCGGGGATGACCAAGGACGAAGCGGTCGCGAGACTCCAGAAGTACTGGACGGACGGGAGCTGAGTCCCCACCCTCGGCGCGAAGGGCGGGCCTCAACACCTGGACAGCTCCATGTCCCGGTAACCGGCCCGGCGGTCAGCTCCACTCGCCGGGCATCGGCACGCTCCCGCGCCGCCGGGTCCGTTGCCGCCCCCGCGACGCCCAGCAGCTCCGCGAGCTCCGGCGGCATGTCCGCGAGCAGCTCGGGACCGGCATCGGAGAGGTCGATGTCCAGGAACACCGGATCGGCCATCCCACGGTCACGCTCGATCGCGCCCAGGTCGTCCAGCAGGTCGAGCACCGCGCGCAGGTCCCGGTCGGCGTGCTCGAACCACATCCGGTGCCGAAGGTCCGACCCGGCGTCGAGTTGGGAGGAGGTCCGATAGGCCAGGTGTACCGTGTCGCGCAGCCGCGGCCAGGGAATCAACCGGGACGCGGACACGGTGGTCAGGTTTTCCCCTCGATGCGCCCGATTTCAACGTCGGTGCTGGGATCCGACTTTGTTCGCGGACCTGCGCAGGCGCTTGGCCAGTGTCTTGTCCCGGGCCCTCAAGTGTCGTCCTGCCGCTTCCAGGACGGGCCCGGTAGCGGGGTGGTCGCAGCGCCACAGTTCGTCGGCGGCCTGCTCCAGGAGTGGCAGAACCAGGTCCTCCTCCTGTTCCAGGAACATGGCAAATGCCTCGCCCGCTACGCCGAGCGGACCCCACAGATGGTCCACGAGCCCCCAGAGCTGGAGTTCACGACCGTCCCCCTCGGGGGTCTCACCACGGCCGACCAACGCGATCGCCGCGGTCTCGGCACAGCCGGGGACCTGGGAGGCCGCGGCTTTGCGCAGGACCGCTAGCGCTCTGGGTTCGTCGAGTTCTGCCAGCACCGGCGCGGCGGCAAGGCGGCGGAGGGCCGCGTCGGCCTCCAACCCTGCGCAGGCGTCGACGAGCTGGACCGCGGCCGGTCCCTGGCCCCGATGCCTGATCCATCCGGTGATCTCGGCGTGGGCAGCGTCCTGGTCGTAGTCGAGCAGGGCGTCGAGCAGTGTCGGGGCGTCGGCGTCGGCCAGTTCGCCGATGAGCGGAGCGTGGACTCCCTCGGCGAGAAGGTACTCGCGCAGCCCGTGGCGTCCCAGCGGGGTGAGCCTGAGCCGTGTACCAGGCAGGGGAGCGCCGTCGCTGATTT
The DNA here is from genome assembly GCF_032436805.1 of Streptomyces sp. P17. Classification (NCBI taxonomy): domain Bacteria; kingdom Bacillati; phylum Actinomycetota; class Actinomycetes; order Kitasatosporales; family Streptomycetaceae; genus Streptomyces; species Streptomyces sp. P17. The sequence goes on from NZ_JAVRBF010000048.1 coordinate 38,521, forward strand.
CGGTACTTCCCCCGATGCCGAGGATGTCGAGAAGGATGTGGTCGCGCTCCCCGCTCGTCTCCGGGCCGGGCTCGACCTCCGCCGCCTGGTACTCGGCGAGGAGCGGGGCCGCTTGGCCGAGAATCTGCAGAAGGATCAGCTCCACCAGCCGTGCCTCCTGCTTGGGGAGGCCCTCGCGGAGCGCGCCGACGAGCAGCGCCGTCTCCAGCCACTCGCCGTCGGGAACCTCGTACAGCGCCCGCAGCACCACCGCCGCCAAGCCGTCGCCGTCCTCGGCCCGCATGTCCAGCGCGGCCAGCAGCGCCGGAGGCAGGCCGAGATTCCCGAGGTCGTTCAGGGCATCGAGTTCGTCTTCGAGTGCCTGGCACCAGACCTCCAGCACTCCCTCGTCTCCCGCGGCGGCAGGCAGATCAGTACCCGGACGGGCGGTTCCTGCGCCGATCTCCACCAGGTCCGTGTACAGAGCGAGCTGCCAGGGGCCGTCCAGGCAGGGCAGGTCGCCGGAGCTGCGCAGGCGGGCCAGCCGCTTGTCGCGCTCCGCGGGCCGGAGTGCGATCAGCTCGTCGTCCTGGGCCCACAGCTGCAGTTCCTGGACGGCCTGGCGGCCCAGTGCGGGCTTGAGCACGTCCCGGGACGTGACGGCTCGTCCGCCCTCGCACCAGTGGGCCAGGCGGAGCGCGGAGGCGATCAGCGGCACCTGCCGCGCGGCCTCGGCGAGCTCCGCGCGCGGCGCCAGGAAGACGGGGCGCACGGGGACGGACTCCGCCGCGAGGGCCTCGTCGTACTCGTCGTACTCGTCGTCGTGGATCTTGCCGCAGGAGCAGCGCCGCACGCCGGGGGCGGCTGCGGCCGGGGCCGCCGTAGGCGGCCTCGGGACCAGTTCGGCCAGTTCCTGGTCCAGGGCGTCGCGGTCGAACCAGGCGGGGTCGAACGCCTCCTCGCGCAGGGTTTCGACCAGGTCGGTCCACGGCTCGGGGGCCGGTGCGCCGCGGTCCGCGACGGCGTCGAGTACGGCCTGCAGCCCCCAGGCACCGCCGGTGTCCTCGGCGTAGGGCATGGCGCGGCGTCCCCCGGTGCAGCGGACGCGTCGGTCGGACGCGGACGCGGGGAGGGTCTTCTCCAGGGTGATCCGGTGCCGCCAGTCGTCGCCGAAGTCGTAGGTGTACTCCAGGCCGCCGCCCTCGTAGGGCAGTACTTCGGCCACGGTCACGGACTCCTCGTCGGCGTCGCGGAGGGGATCGCGGTCCAACGGTGCGTCGAAGTCGACGAACTGGCGGCCGGAGGAGGGTTCGGTGAAGGAGTGCAGGTGCGAGTCGCGCCAGCCGAAGCACACTTGGATGATGTCGTGCAGGCAGCCGAGCGAGGTGTCGGCGGGCAGGGTGACCCGGCGCCAGATCGGCGGGCTGGTGTCTCGCAGGGCGATCTTCAACTGGTAGGTCGGCACGGGCTCGGCGGTCACGACGAAGGGTTCCCTTGAGGCGGAGGCGGAGGCGGAGGCGGAGGCGGAGGCGGATTCCGGCACCGGTAAGGCGCTGCGCCCGTAAAGGTGTCGCAGCCGTCCGTGGCGGGTACCGATGCCATCTTCCCGCACTGCGCCGAGTGGGCGAGGCACTTCTGGCACGCGCTGTCCGCCCGCGCGGATAGCCTTGACCGGCCGAGGGCCCGCGGGCAACCCGCACCCTCTCGAACGGTTGTAGGAGTCTGTGCCAGGAGTGGGCGTAGTGGCGAAGGTTCATCCGTCGGCAGAGCCCGAGCCGGCTGCTGCGGACCGGGAACGGTTGTCGGCCTGTCTGCCGGAACTCGCCTCGGGTGAGGCGGTGTTCCTTCCCGCGGATCCGCCCCGGATGGGACGGGTGGCGTTCTGGACGCCCGGTGGTGAGCCGCCGGATCTCGGGGTGGAACCCACCGAACTCACCGTGGTCCGCCCGCACGGTTCCTCCGTACGCCGGGCGCGGGTGGTCGCCGTGCCGCTGTCGGTGGATCAGGCGCTGCCGCTGCTGACCCGCTGCCGGGCCCTCGGCGCCGACGGCAGCGGGCGGGCGTCGGCCGGTACCGCGCTCTGGGGCGGGGCGGCCCTGCTCGGCCTGCGTCTGCTCGCCCGGGGCCGGATCCTGCCCGGGGTGTCGCCAGAAGGATTCGACGCGTGGCGGGTCGGCCCGCTGGACGCCGAGGACCACGAGCGGCTGGCTTCCCTGGCCGCCGCCATGCCCCCGGAGGCCCGCGCGGTCGCGGTTCCCGGACTCGCTCCCCTCACGCTTCCGGCGGCCGAGCCGCTGCTGCGTGCCTTCCTGGACGCCGTGGCCGACTCCCTCGCCCGCCCTCCCGCCGCGCGCCAGGTGACCGGCGGACCGGCGTTCGCGGCGCGCGCTCCGCAGTCCGTGCCCGAGCAGCGGGGCTGGGCGGCGGAGGTCGCCGCCGGTCGCGACGCGGGTCTGGCGGTGTCGCTGCGCCTGGAACTGGGCCGCGCGGACTCCTTCCGGGCCGTGGTCCAACTGCGCAGCCTGGCCGATCCCACGGTGCTCGCCGACGCCGCGGACCTGTGGTCCGGGAGGACCACCGCACCCGAACTGTTCGGCCCCCGGGCCCAGGTGGACACGCTGCTGACGCTGCGCCGGGCCGCCCGCGCCTGGCCCCCGGCCGGACGGCTGCTGGACTCCGCCGCCCCGGCCGGCCTGGAGCTGTCCGACGAGGAGGCCCAGGCGCTGCTGGGCGACGCGGCGGAAAGCCTTGCCGCCGCCGGGGTCGCCGTGCACTGGCCCAAGGAGCTGGTTCGCGAGCTGACCGCCTCCGGCGTCCTGGAACCCGTACGCCGCCGGGGGACTCAGTCCTCGGCCGAGTCCTTCCTGTCCTCCGGCGGCCTGGTGGACTTCCGCTGGCGGGTCGCCCTCGGGGACCGCGAGCTCACCGAGGAGGAGCTGGAACGGCTGGTCCAGGCGCACCGGCCGATCGTGCGACTGCGCGACCAGTGGGTGGTCGTGGACCCGGAACTGGTCCGCCGACTGCGACGGGCCGCGCGGTCCAGGACGGCGGCGTTCACCACGATCGACGCCCTGGGCGCCGCGCTGACCGGCAGCGTCGAGGTGGACGGCGAACAGGTCGCGGTCACCGCCGACGGCGTACTGGAGGAACTGCGCTCCCGGATCACCGACCCCGAGGCGCGCGCCGCGCGCGAACCCCAGGGGCCGCCGGAAGCCCTTGCCGCGACCCTGCGCGACTACCAGCTGCGCGGCCTGAACTGGCTGCACCGGATGACCTCGCTCGGCCTGGGCGGCTGTCTCGCCGACGACATGGGCCTGGGCAAGACCGTCACCCTGATCGCGCTCCACCTGCGTCGCCAGGAGCGGGAAGCCACCGCCGGCCCCACCCTGGTGGTCTGCCCCGCCGCGCTGCTCGGCAACTGGGAGCGCGAGATCCAGCGCTTCGCACCGGCCACCCCGGTGCGCCGCTTCCACGGCCCCGGCCGCGACCTGTCCGGCCTCGACGGCGCAGGCGGGGGCGGCTTCGTCCTGACCACCTACGGCACCATGCGGCGCGACGCCGAACGACTCGGGGAGCAGCCCTGGGGACTGCTCGTGGCCGACGAGGCCCAGCACGTCAAGAACCCGCACGCGCTCACCGCCCAGGCGCTCCGCCGGATCCCCTCGCGGGGGCGGGTCGCACTGACCGGCACCCCGGTCGAGAACAACCTGTCCGAACTGTGGTCGTTGCTCGACTGGACCACCCCCGGCCTGCTCGGCACGCTCACCTCCTTCCGTGACCGCTACGCCACGGCTGTCGAGGGCGACCGCGACGAACAGGCCGCCCTGCGGCTGTCCGCACTGATCCGCCCCTTCCTGCTGCGCCGGCAAGTCCGATCCCGGCATCGCTCCCGAACTACCGCCCAAGACCGAGACCGACCAGCCGGTGTCGCTGACGAAGGAGCAGGTCTCGCTGTACGAGGCGCTGGTACGCGAGCTCATGGCCGAGATCGAGGAGAGGCAGGGCATCGCCCGGCGCGGCCTGGTGATGAAGCTGCTCACCGGCCTGAAGCAGGTCTGCAACCACCCCGCGCAGTTCCTGAAGGAACCCGCGGGCTCGAAGCTGCCCGGCCGCTCGGGGAAACTGGAACTCCTGGACGAACTCCTGGACACCGTCCTGGCCGAGGACGGGTCGGCCCTGGTCTTCACCCAGTACGTGGCCATGGGCGCACTGATCGAGCGCCACTTCGCCGACCGCGGCGTGGACACCCTGTTCCTGCACGGAGGCACCACGGTCAAACGGCGGGAGGAGATGGTCGACGCCTTCCAGAGCGGAGAGAAGAAGGTGTTCCTGCTGTCCCTCAAAGCCGCCGGTACGGGTCTGAACCTGACCCGGGCAGGACACGTCATCCACTACGACCGCTGGTGGAACCCGGCCGTGGAGGACCAGGCCACCGACCGCGCCTACCGGATCGGACAGACCCAGCCGGTCCAGGTGCACAAGCTGATCGCCGAGGGGACCGTCGAGGACCGGGTCGCCGAGATGCTCCGTCAGAAGAGGGAACTGGCCGACTCGGTGCTGGGCTCGGGCGAGGCGGCGTTCAGCGAACTGAGCGACGGCGAACTGGCCGAACTGGTCACGCTGCGAAGGACCGGACGATGACCGGGCGCAGCCGACCGGGCAAGTCGGCCACCCGCGTCTTCGAGGCACTCCCTCCGGCCAAGGGCAGTCGCGCGCCCTTCGCCGAATCCTGGTTGGGGCCGCGAATGGCTGCGGGCCCTGGAGGAGTCCTCCCTGGACCCCGCCCGCCTGCAACGTGGCCGGACCTACGCTCGCGGCGGCGCGGTCGGACAGGTCACGATCGTCCCTGGCTCGGCCGCCGCCCCGGTGCAGGGCAGCCGCCGCACCCCGTACCGCTCCACGGTCCAGGTCGAGCAGCTGACGGACCGGCAGTGGGACCGGCTGCTCGACATGATCGCCGAGCGGGCCGCCAACATCGCCGCGCTGCTGGACGGCGAGATGCCCGCCGGGCTCGCCGACGACGCCACGGCCGCCGGTGTCCCGCTGCTTCCCGGCCCCCGGGACCTCGACCCCGCGTGCAGCTGTCCGGACTGGGGCTACCCCTGCAAACACGCCGCCGCCCTCTGCTACCAGGTCGCCCGGCTCCTGGACAACGACCCCTTCGTGCTGCTGCTCCTGCGGGGCCGCGGCGAGCGGGAGCTGATGGACGAGCTCGGCCGCCGCAACACCGCCCGCGGCGCCGCCGAAGCCGCATCGTACGCGGCAACCCCTCTCTTCGTGCCCGCAGGCATTCGGAAAGACTCGTCTAGGGGGTGTTTTGAAAGTCCTGTGCGGTGCCCGCGGTGTTCGGTGCGTGCCCTCGGCGTGCCGGACGAAGGCCCTCGTACTGGACGTACTTGGGTCTTTGGCCGGTGCGGCGAGGGTGCGTGCCGGGCGCCGTGGGTGCTGTGCGGGACTTTCAAAACACCCCCTAGGCCCGGTGACAGCGCCCCCGGATCATGCAGGACCGGGGCAGCAAAGAGTCATACCGGCCCCGAAGGATGCGAACCCGAGCCGGGCTCTGCGAAGAAGGTGATGGGCGGGCGGTAGCCCTCCTCGGCCAGCCAGGCGCGGGCCCGGCCGCGCTGTCGCTCATCACGGAACCGGTGGTACCGGCTCCAGGAGCGCTCGTCACGAGCGAGGACGTCCTTGAAGCGCCGGAAGGCGCCCCGCCCACCGACGGCGATCCGCAGCCGCTCGGCAAGGGCGGCGTCCTCGACCTCTTCGATGAACAGCTCCATGTCCCGGTAACCGGCCCTGGACCCCAGAGCCGGCACGTACAGCCATCGCTCGGGATCGTCGTCCTCCTCGCCCTCGGGACCAGGCGACAGCTCAGCTGTGAACGCAGGCCAGCACTCCCCGGTGGACAGATCGATCCGGCCACCGGACGCGGCCGGGTCGCCCTCCAGCAGCATGGCGAGCATCTCCAGATCGACCGCGAGCGGGCGCAGGAGGGAGATCGCCGCGTCTCCCGTGGCCGCGCGCAATCGGTCCGCCAGCTCCTCATCGCCCCGGAAGCCACGCTCCTGGAGCGCGCCGAGAAAGAAGGCCGCCATCTCCGCAGCCCCCGGCAAGCCCTGCGCCGCGGCCCCGGCCACACCATCGCCGGCCAGCTGCAGCACCTCACGCACGGGTCCACGACGCAACGCCGCAAACAGCGCCACTCCGTCCTGCGCGTGGAGCGCGCCACGCACGGCCCGCAGCCCGTCCTCGCCCCATCCCTCAACCACGACCCCGACGGTAGCGCGCCACCGAGGACGTAATGCGCCGGGACCCATCGGTTTCCCTCCGCCCGGCTCCGTGCCAGTGCCGGCGCACCCGGCGCCTGGGCGGCGGGGGGTCAGGCGGTGTTGCCCGGTCAGCGGCGCCGTTTGCGGCCGCCCTTGCCTGAGGAGCGCCGAGCCTTCCGGGCGCGGCCGAGGCGGGCGCCGTGGGTCCCCAGCGCCCGGGCCGCCAGCTGCCTGAGCTCGTCGAGTCCGGCCCGGTCCGGGTGCGCGGAATCCAACGCTGCGGCAACCGCGTCCCTGGCCTGGGAGCCCTGGGCGCGCAGCACCCCCTCGGCGCCGTCCCCGCCGCCCGCCAGCTCCACGAGCTGAAGCAGGCTCTCGGCGAGCACCAGCAGAGTCTCTTCATCGGTCATGTCCTGTGGGGACAGCAGCTCGCGCTGCGCCAGCGCGTTCAGCGCAAGGGGCGCCAGCTGGGTGTCGTGACGCAGCCTACGCAGCAGTCGTTCGCCCTCACCGTCCGGCAACGCCGCCAGCAGCACATCGAGCATCGCCTGTGCACGCGTGCGGAAAGCCATGGTCCTTACGGCGTCGGTCAGTTGCCGCAGTGCGGCCTCCCGCTCGCCGCGGGCCGTGATCCAGCCGGCCAGCTCCGTCCGGGCGGCGTCCGGGTCGTAGTCCTCGGCCAGCACCCCCAGCAGGCCGACCGCCGGCGCCTGGGCCAGTTCGCCGACCAACGGTGCGCCCCTGCCGGCCGCCAGCAGCCGCCGCCGTACGGCCCGGGTACCGAGCTCGGTGAGACGGATGAGCTCGACCGGCCCTGTGGTCAACTCCTCACGCCGGGCATCGGCACGCTCCCGCGCCGCCGGGTCCGTTGCCGCCCCCGCGACGCCCAGCAGCTCCGCGAGCTCCGGCGGCATGTCCGCGAGCAGCTCGGGACCGGCATCGGAGAGGTCGATGTCGAGGAACACCGGATCGGCCATCCCACGGTCACGCTCGATCGCGCCCAGGTCGTCCAGCAGGTCGAGCACCGCGTGCAGGTCCCGGTCGGCGTGCTCGAACCACATCCGGTGCTGGAGGTCCGACCCGGCGTCGAGCTGGAAAGAGGTCCGCTAGGCCAGGTGTACCGTGTCGCGCAGCCGCGGCCAGGGCATCGGGTACGGCAGGCTGTAGAGCGTGTTCAGCACATCCTCCAGGACGTCCTCGTAGACGTCGAAGAGCATCGACTCGACATGCCAGCCGCTGCGTGCCCCGATCAGGGCCTGCCGCAGCTCGAAGCACGCGTCGAAGGCGCGCAGCCACAGCTGGAGCGGGTCGGCCAGCACCGGCCGGGCCTTGGCCACCGCGTACAAACGCCCCTTGACCACCCGGACCAGCCGCGCCTTCTTCGCCCACTCCAACAGCAGTCCCAGGCGCGGCAGGTCGGCCGAAGAGCGCACCCCCTCGATCTTGTCGCCGGTATCGAGTACGTTCACCAGCTCACGAGCCTCCGCCATCCGCAGCCGTCCCGTCGCCGTCACCGGGCGGCCGCCCTGCCCCGCCCATTCGGCGAGTCCGCGCAACTGCGCCACGGTTGTGGACGCCTCGGCCTGTCGGCGCAGTTCGTCGTCCGGTGGGAGTGTCACGGGCAGTTGCGGCTCTGCCCGGGCCCCACTGGACAGCGCGCGGCCGGTCAGCCGGCGTTCCATGATCGCGGCGAGAGCCTGCTGATCGTAGGCGACCTCCCCGCGCTGCGCCCGCTCCGCGAAGCTCTGCAAGGCCGCCCCGTCCTGGACGTCCACGCCCTGCTCCGCGGCCGTCATCGCCCAGAACTTCGCCAATCCCCAGCGAGTGCGGTCCATCATCGCCGCCAGATGCTGTTCCGCGACCCCGTCGACAGCGGCAACGGAATCCTGGAGCGAGGGGCCGCGCGGGTCCGCCAACTGCGCGGCGTGCAGATAGCGCAGTAGCGTGCGCAGTGTGCCCGGGGCGTCGGCGCGTTCCTCCCCGGGAAGCTCGGTGACCTGCTGGGGAAGCCAGGAGAGCAGTAGCTCCTCCACATGGCGCGACTCCCACAGCCCCAGTCGGCCGTCGGCAGTCGCCAGGTGCCGGTAGTCCAGCACCATCTCGGCCATGTACCCGTCCACCGGCAGCCCCTGCTCCCCGGCCCACCGAACCAGGCGGTCGACCAGCAGCCCCCGCGCCGCCTCGAACTCCTCATCGGCCTCGGGTTCGAACCGCATCCGCATGAATTTCGTCCAGCCTGTCAGCAGCAGTCGTTGCCGTGCCAGGCTATCGTCGAACCGGGGCCGGCAACTCGGCCGAGGACGAGCGGGCCCGCTACCTCAGGGCAGTACGTGGTGGTTGTCGCCCGCAGCGAACGCGGCTTCGAGCCGCCTTGCGGCGAACCGGACTTCGCGTCGCACGGACTTACTGGACAGAACGGCACGCCCCCTGGCCGATCCCGATCGACGAAAGGCGAGCCACCCCAGTCGGCTGCCCCGACCAGGAACGACCACGTCCCGTGGCGGCGGTGCCGACGGCACGAGCCTGGCCGGCGGGGAGCCCCTCGTCAGCGGAGGTCCGCCTCGGGCTCCGGACGCGGGAGTTCGTCGAGGTCGAGGGTGAAGGTACGGCCGTCGGCCAGGGGGATGGGGAGCTTGCCCGTGCCGTACTTGTGGGTGTGAGCGGCGATGTAACCGGTGGCGGTCGGCTGGGTGTGGAGGACGACTTCCTGGGCGTAGGGGTCCACGACCAGGTAGACGGGGATGCCGTAGCGGCCGTACTTCGCGGTGCAGTCGTCGTAGTCCTTGCGTGCGGAGGAGGTCGAGACGACCTCGGAGATCAGCAGGACGTCTTCGAAGCTGTAGAGCTTGCCTTCCTTGCGTGCGTCCTCGCGCAGGATCGCGAGGTCGGGGGCGGAGTTCTCGTCGGCGGGGAAGTCGATGTAGACATCGGAGGTGACCTTCGCATGACGGCCGAGGGCGAGAGCAGAGTCGATCTGCATCGACCTGATGGTGCTGGAGTGCTCTTCGCTCTGCGGGGTCATGATCACCTTTCCGTCGGCCCCGAACAGGACCGTGTACCCCTTGGGGAACTCGGTGTGCACGACCGCGTCGACGCTCATGGACGGCTCCTTCCCGTGTGTGGTCAGGATACGACGGACAGTGCCGCGTCACCGAGCCCGGCGGTACGGCTGCGATCGGCCCGGACAGGTTCTGCGACCGCTGTCTCCCGTCGTGCGGCGGAAGAGCGCTGAGGGAGCGGATGCCTTCGGCGCGTACGGCAAGAGCCCGCCCCGGGCACACGACCGTGGTGGTCGGTGCCCTGGCCGGGCTCTCGTGGGTCTACGGCCTGACTACGACCTGACTACTCCTCGTCGCCCTCGGGCTTCTCGGCGTCGTTGATCTCCTGCTCAAGGCCCAGCTGCTCGACGAGCCACTTGTCGAACTCGATGGCGGCCCGCACCCAGCTGACCGTGGAGGAGACGAAGTGCTCCAGGCTGACACCGGTGCCGATCAGCATCTGCGCCTCGCCGATCAGGCGGACGGTGCCGTCGTCATGGGTGTGGGTGTAGAGCTTGGGCCACAGGGTCCGCCGGTTCCAGTCGTCGATGGACTCCAGCAGCTGCGGCTTCTCGTCGATCTTGTGGGGGCGGTCGTAGAACGTCCGCACCGAGAAGACCTGCTGGTCACCCTCACCACGGAACATGAAGTACGTACGGAACTGCTCCCACGGCGCCGCGAGGTCACCCTCGTCGTCGACGACGTACTTGAGCTCCATCTGGTCGAGGAGCTGCTTCACAAGATCCTGATCCGGGACGACGGGGCCCGCCGGTCCTTGGGGCTGCGGCTCGGGCTGGCCCCCGAAGTTCGGAATCGAGGACGGGTCGATGCTCACCGTGAATTTCCCTTCGTACGGATCCCGCCATCCTCCCCCATGCGGGGAGGGGGGTGGCAAGCCCCGCCCCGCATGGTTCACCTGCGGTTGGCGGATTTCCGCTCAGAGCGATTTTCCGGTGGCCGGTCCTACGATCAGCCCGTCCCCGAAGGCATCCACCCGAACGGTGTCCCCGTCCTTGACCTCGCCGGACAGGATTTCCTTGGCGAGCCGGTCGCCGATGGCCGTCTGGACCAAACGGCGCAGCGGCCGGGCACCGTAGGCCGGGTCATTGCCCTCGTCGGCGAGCCAGTCCAGGGCCCCGTCGGTGATCTCCAGGGTGAGCCGGCGCTCCGCGAGCCGCTTGGCGAGGCGGTCGATCTGGAGGCGGGCGATCCGGCGCAGCTCAACCTTGGTGAGGGCGGAGAAGACGACCAGGTCGTCCAGACGGTTGAGGAACTCGGGCTTGAAGGCGGTCCGGACCACCTCCAGGACCTGCTCCTTCTTCTCCTGCTCACTGGTCAGCGGGTCCACGAGGAACTGGCTGCCCAGGTTCGACGTCAGCACCAGGATCGTGTTGCGGAAGTCGACCGTACGGCCCTGCCCGTCCGTGAGCCTGCCGTCGTCCAGCACCTGGAGCAGGATGTCGAAGACCTCCGGGTGCGCCTTCTCCACCTCGTCCAGCAGCACCACGGAGTACGGCCGCCTGCGCACCGCCTCCGTCAGCTGGCCGCCCTCCTCGTAACCGACGTAACCGGGAGGCGCGCCGACCAGCCGGGCCACGCTGTGCTTCTCGCCGTACTCCGACATGTCGATGCGGACCATGGCCCGCTCGTCGTCGAAGAGGAAGTCGGCGAGGGCCTTGGCGAGCTCGGTCTTGCCGACGCCGGTCGGGCCGAGGAAGAGGAAGGAGCCGGTCGGGCGGTCGGGGTCGGCGATCCCGGCCCTGGTCCGCCGTACCGCGTCCGAGACCGCCTGGACCGCCTCCGCCTGGCCGATCAGCCGGCGGCCCAGCTCCTCCTCCATGCGCAGGAGTTTCTGGGTCTCGCCCTCCAGCAGGCGCCCGGCCGGGATGCCGGTCCAGGCGGCCACGGTGTCGGCGATGTCGTCGGCGCCGACCTCCTCCTTGACCATGGTGTCCTTGGCGGCCTCCTCCTCGGCGGCGGAAGCCTCCTCCAAGTCCCGCTCCACGCCCGGGATCTCGCCGTACAGCAGCTTGGAGGCGGTGTCGAAGTCGCCGTCGCGCTGGGCCCGTTCGGCCTGGCCGCGCAGTTCGTCGAGCTTCTCCTTCAGCGCACCGACCCGGTTGAGGGACTCCTTCTCCTTCTCCCAGCGGGCGGTCAGGCCCCGCAGCTCCTCCTCCTTGTCGGCGAGGTCACGGCGCAGCCGCTCCAGGCGCTCCCGGGAGGCGGGGTCGGTCTCCTTGCTCAGCGCCAGCTCCTCCATCTTCAACCGGTCGACGGCACGCTGGAGTTCGTCGATCTCGACGGGGGACGAGTCGATCTCCATACGGAGGCGGGAGGCCGCCTCGTCGACCAGGTCGATGGCCTTGTCCGGGAGGAAGCGGGAGGTGATGTACCGGTCGGAGAGGGTGGCCGCCGCGACCAGTGCGCTGTCGGCGATCTGCACCTTGTGGTGGGCCTCGTAGCGGCCCTTGAGACCGCGCAGGATCGCGATCGTGTCCTCGACCGTCGGCTCGGCGACCAGCACCTGCTGGAAGCGCCGCTCCAGGGCGGGGTCCTTCTCGATCCGCTCGCGGTACTCGTCGAGGGTGGTGGCGCCGACCATGCGCAGCTCACCGCGGGCGAGCATGGGCTTGAGCATGTTCCCGGCGTCCATGGCGGAATCGCCGCCGGCCCCGGCGCCCACGACGGTGTGCAGCTCGTCGATGAACGTGATGATCTGCCCGTCGGAGTCCTTGATCTCCGCGAGCACGGTCTTCAGCCGCTCCTCGAACTCACCCCGGTACTTGGCCCCGGCCACCATCGCGCCGAGGTCCAGCGCGACGAGCCGCTTGTCCTTCAGCGACTCGGGCACGTCCCCCTTCACGATCCGCTGGGCGAGCCCTTCGACGACGGCGGTCTTGCCGACGCCGGGCTCACCGATGAGGACGGGGTTGTTCTTCGTACGGCGCGACAGCACCTGGACGACCCGGCGGATCTCCTGGTCCCGGCCGATGACCGGGTCGAGCTTGCCCTCCCGCGCGGCGGCCGTGAAGTCGGTGCCGAACTTCTCCAGGGCCTTGTACTGCCCCTCCGGATCCGCTGTGGTCACCCGGCGTCCTCCCCTTGCCTTCTGGAACGCCTCCAGCAGCTTCTTCGCGGTGGCGCCCTGCTGGGAGAGTACGTCGCCGGCCTGGCCGCCCTTCGCCGCGATCCCGATGAGCAGATGCTCGGTGGAGAGGTACTCGTCCCCGAGCTCCCGGGCCTGCGTCTGCGCCTCGGCGATCGCCGCGAGCAGCTCCCGGTTGGGCTGCGGCGGCGCCACGGTGGACCCGGTGACGCTGGGCAGCGAGGCCAGCGCCTTCTCGGCGCCGGCGCGCACGGCCGCCAGATCGGCTTCCACGGCGACCAGCAGGTCGGTGACGTTCTCGTTGTCCTGCCCCTGGAGCAGAGCCAGGAGCAGATGGGCGGGCGTCAGATCCGGGTGTCCCTCGGTCACGGCCCGGTTGCCGGCCGCGTTGATGGCGTCCCGGCTCCTGTTGGTGAGCTCTGCGTCCACGTATCCCTTCTCCTCCTGATGTCAGCGTCTCCCAGTACTGACTGAATCAGCGTACACAAAGTTGAGTCTATTCCACTCAAGTATGTGCGGGGAGACTCCGGCGGTTAAGTTCCGGTCCATGAGCTACTCCGTGGACCCGGGTGCCCCCGACGACTCGTATCTCAGCTTCTGGCGGGAGCGGCACCTGTGCACGCTGACCACGCCGCGCCCGGACGGCAGCCCGCATGTCGTGCCGGTCGGGGTGACCTACGACCCCGAGGCGGGTCTGGCCCGGGTGATCGCGAACAAGGCGAGCACCAAGGTCTCGAATGTGCTGGCCGCCGGGCCCGACGGGGCACGGGTCGCCGTGTGCCAGGTGGACGGGCGGCGGTGGGCGACGCTGGAGGGGCGGGCGTATGTGCGCACCGAGGCGGAGCGGATCGCGGAGGCCGAGCGGCGGTATGCCGAGCGCTACGAGCGGACCCCGTCACCGAATCCGGCGCGCGTGGTGATCGAGATCGAACTGCAGCGGGCCATGGGGCGCGGCTGACTGATGGTTTTCAGCCAGCGCCTGATGCGGCCGATACCCGGAAATATCCCGTAAAACTGCAGCGGCGTCACCGTGTTCAGGTCACGGTGACGCCGCTGCGGGGGGGAAGCACCTGAGCGATCTGTTACGACGGGGGAATCGCGTCAGGCACTGCGGGGGGTGGCTGAGATGGTCCGGGGTACCGGGACCTCCGGATCCACCAGCTGCTGGTGGTCCCGCTGGTCCAGGTTCACAAAGATCATTCCGTATCGAATGGCACATCGCACGGGCTGCGGCGCCCCCCGGGGCCGCCGCAGGCACCGGTAGGCCCGCACATCCTCGTCCTCGTCCCGGGTGACGACGACCGGCTCCCCGAAGACAGTCACCATGAGCGAGTCACCGGCGTGGGGGATGGCGGTGACCAGATCGATGAAGTGCCAGCCGGAGCGGTAGGCGGTGGCCATTTCGCGACGGAAGGAGCGGTCGTCGGGTGGGGTCGTCACGTCAACTCCACGCACTGTCGAGTGGCCTGACAGGAGTATCGCCCCCAGCCGCGCTAGCGACCGGCGTCGACCAGGCACTGTCCGCTACGACGTCGCCTTCCGTATCCGAGAGGCCACTCAGCGATCCGAAGGCCACAACGGCGGAGAAGGCGGCGACAAGCACCGAGCGAAGCATTCTCTTACGCATAGTCGGCTTCGTCCTCACTTGAAGGTCCCCTCTTCCCCCGTCGAGTAAGACGATGGCTCATTCGGGCACGTCATGGCCACACGATCGGTGCATCATGTTCCTGCATGTTCAGGACCCTGGGGGGTGGAGATTTAGCAATGAATCGGACTAAAGCGACGCATCCCCACGCTGTGACGGAGCTGTGCGAGGAAGGCGGTCGTCTTTACGCGAACGCACTCCGCACGGGACGTATCGCCCGCTCGGACGTGGAATCCGCCCCTTGTCTGATGGAGTTCGCCCTGCTCCACCCCGATCCGGACGACGCGAGCTGGCTGCGGCCGGTTCCGCCCGCGGTCGCCCTGGCACAGCGGCTCAACCCCATAGAACGGGAGATCACCGAGCACCGCCGGCTCTCGATCGAGCTGGCCAACGCTTTCGAGCCGTTCATGGCCCTCACCGCCCAGGGCGAGGCGTCCTCGCACTCGATCACCGTATTGGAGGGCCTCGACCGCATCAACGGGGCGCTCGACCTGGCCATCGCCCAGTGCCGGAACGAGATGCTCACCGTCCAGCCGAGCCACCGCCACCCCGAGCGGCAGCTCGTCCAGGCGCTGGACCGGGACAAGCTGCTGATCGAGCGCGGGGTGCGGATCCGCACCCTCTACCAGCACACCGCCCGCTACAGCCCGGAACGGCTCGCGTGGGTGGACCACTTCGCCGACGGCAAGGCGGAGTACCGCACCATCGACGAGCTGGTGGAGCGGCTCATCATCTGCGACGAGGCGGTCGCCTTCATCCCCATCCGGGACGACCGCCAGGTCGCCCTGGAGCTGCGCCACCCCGGACTGGTCGGCTACCTCATCAAGGTCTTCGAGTTCATGTGGAGCCGCGCGGTCCCGCTGAGCGCCGGCGCCCCCTACGAGACCGACCCGCACGGCATCACCGACATCCAGCACTCCATCGCCAAGCTGCTCGTGGAGGGCCATGTCGACGAGGCCATCGCCCGGCGCCTCGGCATGAACGTCCGCACGTGCCGGGCCCACATAGCCAAGCTGGCCAACGCCCTCGGCAGCGGCAGCCGGGCCCAACTGGGCTACCTCATCGCGCAGTCCGGGATCCTGGACCGAGAGCAGTGAGCGGGACCCCGCACATCGAACACGGCGTGGACGAGCTGTGCGCGCCCGGCGCGCGGCTGTACGAGTACGCCCTGCGGCATGGCCCGATAGGCGCTCAGGAGGCCGCCCAGACCCCTTGCCTGGTCGACTCAGGGCTGCTCCAGCCCACCGTGGAGGACATCAGCCTCCTGGAGCCCGTCGCCCCGGCCACCGCCCTGCACCGGCTGCTGCGCTCCTCCGCGGAACGCGTCGCCGAGGAGCGCCGGCGCGAACTGGCCCTCGCGGAGACCTTCGAGGCGTGGATGCGGATCGGCGGCAGGCGCACGGCCGAGACCGAGCAGCCCCTGATCAAGGTGATCAGCGGCAAGCGGCGCATCAACGACGTCCTCACCGAGGCCATGGCCGAGGCCGAGCGCGAAGTGCTCAGCATCCAGCCGCACACCAGCTACGGCTCCCGCACCAACCCCGCCACCCATCTCACCGCCATGGCCCGCGACCAGGGCCTGCTCGACCGCGGCGGCCGCATCCGCACCCTGTACCCGCACACCCTGCGCCACTCCCCCCAGGTCACGGCGCGTTACGAGGATCTCGTCGGCGATGTCGAGGCGCGGACCCTGGACGAGGTCACCGACCGGCTGATCTGCGTCGACCGCACCGTCGCCTTCATCCCGGCCAGCGCCGACGCCACCCACGCCCTGGAGATCCGCCACCCGGCGCTGATCTCCTACTTCGCCACCACCTTCGACCGGCTCTGGCACCTGGCTACCCCGATGTACCCCGAGGCGGTCCAGCAGCCGACGCTGAACGGCATCACCCCGCGCCAGCGCGCCATCGCCCGGCTGCTGGTCGAGGGTCACACCGACACCGTCATCGCGGACCGGCTCGGCATGAACGTCCGTACCGCCCGCGTCCACATCGCCAAGCTGGCGGCGACGCTGGGCAGTGAGAGCCGGGCCCAGCTCGGCTACCTCATCGGACAGTCGGGGATCCTCGGCCAGGAACGTCAGGAAGACTGATCGGGCCGAGGCCGTTCGGGCGGGGCGGTCCGTCCAGGCCGGCCTGGGCGATCCGGACCCCGAGCTGGGTACGGCTGGCCGCGCCGAGTGTCTCCGAGAGCCGGGCGATATGGGCGCGGCAGGTGCGGACGCTGATGCCGAGGCGCTCGGCGATCACCGCGTCCTGGTGGCCCTCGGCGAGCAGCGCGGCGATGGACCGCTCACGGTAGGAGATGCCCTCGATGCCGGTCTCGGGCAGCGGCGCGGTGAGCGGGATCGCGAGGCGCCACAGCCGCTCGAAGACCGTCACCAGGTACTGCACGAGCGCCGGGTGACGCAGTTCCAGGGCCAGGGTGCGGTCCGCGTTGGCGGGGATGAAGGCGACCGTGCGGTCGAAGAGGATGAGGCGGTCGATGACCTCCTCCAGGGTCCGCGCCTGCACCGCGTCGCCCATCAGCTCCAGGTAGTTGAGCAGCCCCTGCCCGTGGCGGGCCACGTGCGTGTACAGGTCGCGCATCCGTACCCCGCGGGCGCGCAGCGCCATCGCCCGGTGCAGGCCCTCCGTCAGCTCGTGCTCGGGGCGGATACCGCCCGGCTGCACCGTGAGCACCTCCGTGGTGCAGGCGTCGGTCGCCTCGTCCATGGCGGCCTGGATCCGGGACAGCCCGTCCAGGACCCGGATCGCGGTGCCCTCCGCGGAGGCGTTCTGCGCCAGCGGGCCAAGGCCCGCGTACCACTCGAAGGCCGCGACCGCCGAGCCCATCCGCCGCTGGCTCGCGCTGACCTCGTCGTACACCCCGCGCAGCAGCCGGGTCATGACCTCCTGCGGGGACGTCGGCACCAGCCAGGTCATGTCGTCGGGGTCCGGGTGCAGGAGAGCCAGCTCCAGCAGACAGGGCACCGCCTCCGCGTCCTCGCGGGGCACACGGCCGCGCCGTACGGCCCGGGAATACACCCGATCCCCGGCCTCGCACAGTCGGTCAGCACCGTGTGGATGCTCGTCCGTCCCGTGCCCGGCCATCGCCCATCCCACCCCCGGTTCCAGCGTCTTCCGCAGCGCAAACTATGCGCGGACGCGACGTGGTCCGCAACACGCCTCGGCGGCCCTCGCGGCCCGGCCGGCCCCGGTGTGTCCGCTTATGCGCACCGGGCGTCCGAACTCGGTTTCCGGACACACGGAATGGCCCGGTCCGCGGTGGACCGGGCCATGACCTACGTCTTCGCGAGGGCTACTTGGTGAGCCCGATCTCCTCGCACGCCGACTCGTACTTGGCGGCGCAGATCTCGGAGAACTTGTAGATGCCGTCGTTGAGGACGGTGTCCTTGATGTTCTCCGTCGTCAGCGCGACCACCGGGACGAGCTGGGCCGGGATGTCCTTGGTGGTGGGGCTGTCGACGCGGTCCGCGGTGAGGGAGTCGAACTTGATCTCCTTGCCCTGGATCAGGGCCACGGCCATCTCCGCGGCGGACTCGGCCTCCTCCGGGTAGGACTTGTACACGCTCATGTACTGCTCGCCCGTGACGATCCGCTGCACGGCGTCGAGTTCGGCGTCCTGGCCGGTGATCGGCGGCAGCTCGGTGACGCCCGCCGCCTCCAGGGCCTTGATGACACCGCCGGCCATGCCGTCGTTGGCGGAGTAGACGGCCTTGATGTTGTTGACGCCGATCTCCTCGATCGCCTCGGCCATGTTGGCCTCGGCGTTCTCCGGCTTCCAGTCCTTGGTGTCGTAGGACTTGGCGATCGTCACCTGGCCGTTGAGCTCGGAGAGGGCGCCCGCCTTGAACTGCTTGGCGTTCGGGTCGGTGGGCGAGCCGTTCATCATGACGATCTTCGTCGAGGTGTCGATGTTGCCGCCGAGCGCGGACATCAGCGAGCGGCCCTGCACCTCGCCGACGAGCTCGTTGTCGAAGGAGATGTACGCGTCGATCGGCCCCTCGGCCAGCCGGTCGTAGGCGATGACCGGGATACCGGCCTCCTTGGCCTTCTCCACATCGGCCGCGATGGCCTTGGAGTCCACCGCGTCCAGCAGGATGACGTCGACCTGGTCGTCGATCATCTTCTGCATCTGGGTGCTCTGCGTAGCGGCGCTCGCGTCGGCGTTGGCGTAGGCGACCGCACCCTTGTTGTCGGTGAGCGCCGCGACCTTGGCCCGGATGATGGGGTGGTCGAACTTGTCGTAGCGGGTGTTGGCCTTCTCCGGCAGCAGCAGGCCCACCGTGATGTCGTCCCCCTTGGTCGGACTCGCGTCGGCGCTGTCTCCCGTCACACCGAGGGCTCCACAGGCGGAGAGCGAGAGGACAAGGGAGCCTGCAGCCGCTGCAACGGCGGTACGGCGGGTACGGGTGTTCACTGCGCTTGCCTTCCGGACGAGGGTGCGATTCGCAACCCAGGTGAAGGAAGCCAACGCGGCCTTCGTTCACCCGTCAAGGAACAAGCATCTAATGAGATAGCAACGTTAACGTGTGCATCTTCTGTGCAGACAGTGTCACCGGAGTAGATCCAATGGATCACTGCAGGTCAATGCGGTCACATTGTGACGGATGAGCCTGTGCGACCCAGATGAGGCAACTGCACGACCTCGGGTGCCGTGCTTGCACAACGGACATCACTGGCGGTGACGCTGCGTTTGCGTCCAGCCCCATCCCGGCGCTTGCGCTGCGGTGGTGGGGCGGAGGCCGTTGCCGGGACCCCGCGTCGCCACAACGCCCACGCGCGTGCGCGGATGTTGGGGTTGCCACGCCTCCTTGCGGCGCCTCTTCTTCAGGCGGCGTTTGGCGGACGGGGTGTTCTTCTTCTGCAGTTTCCGTCGCTGCCCGCGCTCGCGGGCGCGGGCGCGGGTGCGGGTGATCTCCCGCCCGGCCATGATCTCGCCGTCGCTGGTGGTGGCGATGTTCGTCGACGACGACGGGAACTCCTCCTTCCAGTGGACCGGCGAGGCGCAGATCGTCGTCGCGACCGAGCTGGACCTGACGCAGACGACCACGCCGTAGGGCCGCAGAAAGAAAGGGGCCCGGGGAGAACCCCGGGCCCCTTCACGCTCAACGCCTGCCTAGTCCTTGGCCTTCTTCGGCCGCCACACCACCAGTGCGCTGGTCTGCTGCACCTCCTGGTACGGCACCAGGTCACGGCGGTACGAGGCGTGTACCGCGGCCTCGCGTTGCTGCATCGCGGCGGCGGCGCCGTCGAGGGCCGACTGGAGTTCCGCGACCCGGTTGTGCAGGGCGGCAACCTGGTTCTCCAGCTCGATGATCCGCTTGATACCGGCCAGGTTGATGCCCTCGTCCTGCGACAACTGCTGGACGGTGCGCAGCAGTTCGATGTCGCGGGCCGAGTAGCGGCGGCCCCGGCCGGCCGTGCGGTCCGGGGACACCAGCCCCAGTCGGTCGTACTGGCGCAGCGTCTGCGGGTGCAGGCCGGACAGCTGGGCCGCCACCGAGATGACGTAGACCGGGGTCTCCTCGGTCAGTTCATACGGATTGCGTCGACGGCCGTCCATCTGGCATCAAGCTCCCTTCGCGGCCTGGAACAGCTCCGCCCGCGGATCCTCTCCCGCGGTCGCCTCGCGATACGCCTCCAGCGCGTCACGAGCCTTCCCCGTCACGTCCTTCGGGACACTCACCTCGACGGTGACCAGCAGGTCCCCGCGGGTGCCGTCCTTGCGGACCGCGCCCTTGCCCCGGGCGCGCATGGTGCGGCCGTTGGGGGTGCCGGGCGGCAGCTTCAGGGTGACCGACGGGCCGCCCAGGGTGGGCACCCGCACCTCGCCGCCGAGGGCCGCTTCCGCGAACGTCACCGGGACGGTCACCGTCAGGTTGTCGCCCTTGCGGCCGAACACCGGGTGCGCGTCCACATGCACCGTGACGTACAGGTCGCCGGCCGGGCCGCCCCGCTCTCCGGGCGCGCCCTTGCCGCGCAGCCGGATGCGCTGGTTGTCGCTCACCCCGGCCGGGATGCGCACCTGCATGGTCCGCGAGGACTTCGCCCGGCCGCTGCCCATGCAGATCTCGCAGGGGTTCTCCGCGATCAGACCGCGGCCCTTGCAGTCCGGGCAGGGGTCGGTCAGCGAGAAGCCGCCGCCGGAGCCCCGGGCCACCTGTCCGGTGCCGACACAGGTCGGGCACACCCGCGGGTTGCCGTTCTTGTCGCCGGTGCCCGAACAGGCCTTGCACGGAGACTGCGAGGACATCCGCAGCGGTACGGTCGCGCCCTCGATGGCCTCGGTGAAGGTGAGCGTGACCTCGGTGTCGATGTCCTGGCCGCGCCTGGGCTGCACCCGGGTGGTACCCGAGCTGCCCCGGTTGAACAGTCCCCCGAAGACGTCACCGAGCCCGCCGCCGAAGCCCCCGGCGCCCTGGCCGCCGCCCTGGGCGCCGCCTCCGAAGAGGTCGCCCAGGTCGAAGTTGAAGTTGCCGCCGCCCGCGCCCGGCCCCGGGCGGAAGCCGCCGTTGCCGAAGAGGGTGCGGGCCTCGTCGTACTCCTTGCGCTTCTTGGGGTCGCCGAGGATGTCGTTCGCCTCGGAGATCTCCTTGAAGCGCTCCTCGGCCTTGGCGTTGCCCTTGTTGGCGTCCGGGTGGTACTCGCGGGCGAGCTTCCGGTACGCCTTCTTGATCTCGGCCTCGGTGGCGTCCTTGGGGACGCCGAGGACCTTGTAGTAGTCCTTCTCGATGAAGTCCTTGGTGCTCATCCTCGACGTCCCTCCTTTCTCATCGGTTCAAGCTCAGCCCTCGTCCGGGCCACCGCTCTCCTTGTCGTCGCCCGCCTCCGCCTCGTCGGCCTTGACGGTCTGGGCGCCGGGCTGCGGCTCGGCGACGGCCACCCGCGCGGGGCGGATGGTGCGCTCGCCGATGCGATACCCCGGCTGGAGGATCGCGACGCAGGTCGTCTCGGTGACGTCCGGCGCGTAGCTGTGCATCAGGGCCTCGTGGATCGTCGGGTCGAAGGGCTCGCCCTCCTTGCCGAACTGCTGCAGACCCATCTTCGCCGCGACGGTCTCCAGCGACTCCGCGACGGACTTGAATCCGCCGAGGAGCTCGCCGTGTTCCCGGGCGCGGCCGATGTCGTCGAGCACGGGCAGGAGCTCGGTCAGGAGGTTCGCGATGGCGATCTCCCGCACCGTGATCCGGTCCCGCTCCACGCGGCGGCGGTAGTTCTGGAACTCGGCCTGGAGCCGCTGGAGGTCCGCGGTGCGCTCTTCGAGCGCCTTGCGCACCTGGTCCAGCTGGGCCGTCAGACCCGCGATCTGTGCTGCGTCCCCGGCCGGGGCCGCCCCCTCGCCGTTCGGCGGGGTGGCGGCCTGCGGCTCGGCGTCGTCGGGGGTCGCGCCGGAGGGGACGTCGGGCTTCTCCTCGAAGCCCGGGGTCTCCTCGGTCACGCGGCACCGTCCTTGCGCTCGTCGTCGACGATCTCGGCGTCGACGACATCGTCGTCCGCGGCCTTGGCACCACCATCGGTGGCACCCTCGGGGCCGCCCGCGGCCTGGGCGCCCTGGGCGTCGGCGTACATCGCCTGGCCGAGCTTCTGCGAGACCGCGGCGACCTTCTCGGTGGCGGTGCGGATCTCGGCGGTGTCCTCGCCCTTGAGCGCGGCCTTCAGCTCCTCGACGGACGCCTCGACCTCGGTCTTGATCTCGCCCGGGACCTTGTCCTCGTTGTCCTTGAGGAACTTCTCGGTCTGGTAGACGAGCTGCTCGCCCTGGTTGCGGGTCTCGGCGGCCTCGCGGCGCTTGTGGTCCTCCTCCGCGTACTGCTCGGCCTCCTGGCGCATGCGGTCGACCTCGTCCTTCGGCAGCGAGGAGCCGCCGGTGACGGTCATCTTCTGCTCCTTGCCGGTGCCGAGGTCCTTCGCGGTCACGTGCATGATGCCGTTGGCGTCGATGTCGAAGGCGACCTCGATCTGCGGGACGCCACGCGGGGCCGGCGGCAGACCCGTCAGCTCGAACATCCCGAGCTTCTTGTTGTACGCCGCGATCTCGCGCTCGCCCTGGTAGACCTGGATCTGCACGGACGGCTGGTTGTCCTCGGCCGTCGTGAAGATCTCGGAGCGCTTCGTGGGGATCGTGGTGTTGCGCTCGATCAGCTTGGTCATGATGCCGCCCTTGGTCTCGATACCGAGGGACAGCGGGGTCACGTCGAGGAGCAGGACGTCCTTGACCTCACCCTTGAGGACACCGGCCTGGAGGGCGGCGCCGATGGCGACGACCTCGTCCGGGTTGACGCCCTTGTTGGCGTCCTTGCCGCCGGTCAGCTCCTTGACGAGCTCGGCGACGGCGGGCATACGGGTGGAGCCACCGACGAGGACGACGTGGTCGATCTCGTTGATGGAGATGCCGGCGTCCTTGATGACGTTGTGGAACGGCGTCTTGCAGCGCTCCAGCAGGTCCGCGGTCAGCTGCTGGAACTGGGCGCGGGTCAGCTTCTCGTCGAGGTGCAGGGGGCCCTCGGCGGAGGCGGTGATGTAGGGCAGGTTGATCGAGGTCTCGGTGGACGAGGACAGCTCGATCTTGGCCTTCTCGGCGGCCTCGCGCAGACGCTGGAGCGCCATCTTGTCCTTGGCGAGGTCCACGCCGTGACCGGACTTGAACTGCTGCACCAGGTAGTCGACGACGCGCTGGTCCCAGTCGTCACCACCGAGATGGTTGTCACCGTTGGTGGCCTTCACCTCGACGACGCCGTCGCCGATCTCCAGCAGGGACACGTCGAAGGTGCCGCCACCAAGGTCGAAGACGAGGATCGTCTGGTCGTCCTTGTCGAGGCCGTAGGCGAGCGCGGCCGCGGTCGGCTCGTTGACGATGCGCAGGACGTTCAGACCGGCGATCTCACCGGCCTCCTTGGTGGCCTGGCGCTCGGAGTCGTTGAAGTACGCGGGGACGGTGATGACCGCGTCGGTCACCTTCTCGCCCAGGTAGGACTCGGCGTCCCGCTTCAGCTTCTGCAGGATGAAGGCGGAGATCTGCTGCGGGTTGAAGGGCTTCCCGTCGAGCTCGATCTTCCAGTCGGTGCCCATGTGGCGCTTCACGGACCGGATGGTGCGGTCCACGTTGGTGACCGCCTGGCGCTTGGCCACCTCGCCGACGAGCACTTCACCGTTCTTCGCGAAGGCGACGACGGACGGCGTGGTCCTGGCGCCCTCGGCGTTGGTGATGACGGTGGGCTCGCCGCCTTCAAGAACGCTGACGACAGAGTTAGTCGTGCCCAGGTCGATGCCGACCGCACGTGCCATGGTTGATTCCTCCAGCTGACTTGAGTGGAACGGACTCAAGTGTGCACGACGCCGGGAAATGGGTCAACAGACCTGAGCCTGTGAGGCTCAACTCTTATCCGTTCCTTACACGCAACTGCGGTCTGACCTGCACGGTTGCGGTGGGCCGAGCCACCGGACGCTTGACTTTCAACAGCAGGAGTACGGCGATCAGGGCACCCGCCGCGACCCACAGCACCCCCGACCGGGCAACCCACCCCAGGTGCACGAGCACCCCCATGAGCACCCCGCCGAAGGCCCCCGCGCCGAGTACGACGGTCGCGCCCCGCGGAGTGAGCCCGAGCCGCCGGAGCCGATGGGCGAGATGGTCGGGACCGCCCCGCAGCAACGGACGGCCACCGAGCCGTCGCGCCAGGACGACGAGGACGACATCGGCGCTCGCAACGGCGGTGAGGGCGAACAACACCCCCGCGCCGGTGCCCGCTTCGTATCCGGCGCGGGTCAGCACGGCCGCCGAGGCGAGCAAGAACCCGGCGAACAGGGAGCCGCAGGCGCCCAGTCCCACGCGCGCGGGATGCCAGTTGTGCATGAGGAACCCGGTCAGCGCGGCGGCCAGCACGCTCAGCAGCACCGCGAGCCCGTCCATCACCTCCGCCGCCGCACAGACGCCGACCCCGAATGCGGTGACGACTCCCACGGTCCCGGCGACCGCGTCGGCATGGTCGAGCGCCCGAAAGGCGAGCGTCACGCCGACGATCCAGCCGGCGGCGGCCAGACCGCCGAGCACCCCGGTCTCCTCGTACGGCACCGCGCAGGCCGCCGCCACGGCCGTACCGCCCACCAGGAACCGCGCCTTGACCCGCCGTACGTCGGCGACCAGGCCGAGCGCGGCGACGGCCGCCGCCGCGACGAGCAGTCGGGGGATGCCCGAGCCGAGCGGGGCGACACCGGTCCAGTCGCCGGCCGCCCCGACCAGACAGGTGACTAGCACGACGGCCACGCCGCCGCCGAGCGGCAGGGGCCGTTGTCTGCGTCTGTCCAGGAGCCCCAGGTGCAGGGCGGGCCCTCTGACCAGGGCGGTGAGGACGGCGGAGAGGAGCAGGGCGGTGGTGGCGGCGGCGATCCCGTAGAGCACGGATCTAAATTAGTGCTGTATGTACTAATTTGATGCGAATAACACGATCGGTTCGTAGCGGTTTCTTAAGGCAACCCTCAGCGACACAGATCACCGAGGCGCTGACTACAGTGCGACGGAGGATGGGGGTAGTCTCAGACGGACTGCATAAGTTACCGCTTAGTAATACCGCTAAGTGTCCTCCCCGAAGAACCTCGCAGGCCCGAGGAGCCCCGAAATGCAACTCGCCGCGATCATCGTGTCGATGGTCCTCATGGCAGTCGGCGTCGCCCTGTTCGGCCGTGCCGTCCTGCAGATCGTCCGCTTCATGATGCTCGGCCAGCCGCTCCCGGCCGGGGCCCGGACCAACGATCCGGTCCTGCGGACCATCACCGTGGCCAAGGAGTTCCTCGGCCACACCCGGATGAACCGCTGGGGCATCGTCGGCATCGCGCACTGGTTCGTGGCGATCGGCTTCTACACGCTGCTGCTGACGATCGTGAACGCCATCGGCCAGCTGTTCCAGGCCGACTGGCTGCTGCCGGTCATCGGTGACTGGGCGCCGTACAACGTCTTCGTCGAGTTCATCGGCACCATGACGATCGTCGGCATCCTGGTCCTGATCGCCATCCGGCAGCTGTCGCGGCCGGGCGGCGCGGGCCGCAAGTCCCGGTTCGCGGGCTCCAACACGGGCCAGGCGTACTTCGTCGAGGCGGTCATCCTCGTCGTCGGCGTCTGCATCTTCATGCTGCACGCGCTGGAGGGCGCCCAGCACAACGTGGACAGCTACGAGGCGTCGTTCTTCATCTCGTACCCGGTGGTGTCGGCGCTGGAGGGCCTGGACCTCTCCACGCTGCAGAACCTCACCTACTTCTTCGCCGGTCTGAAGATCGCGGCCTCCTTCATCTGGATGATCACGGTCTCCCTGAAGACCGACATGGGTGTGGCCTGGCACCGCTTCCTCGGCTTCCCGAACATCTGGTTCAAGCGCAACGCCAACGGCGAGACCTCGCTGGGCGCGCTGCTGCCGATGACCTCCGGTGGCAAGCCGATCGACTTCTCCGACCCCGGCGAGGACGACGTCTTCGGTGTCTCCCAGGTCGAGCAGTTCTCCTGGAAGGGCCTGCTCGACTTCTCCACCTGCACCGAGTGCGGCCGCTGCCAGTCGCAGTGCCCGGCCTGGAACACGGGCAAGCCGCTCTCCCCGAAGCTCCTCATCATGTCGCTGCGCGACCACGCGCACGCCAAGGCGCCGTACCTGCTCGCGGGCGGCGGCAAGACGATGGAGGGCGAGGAGAAGGCGTCTGCCGAGGCTTTGAAGGATGTGCCGGCTGCCGCTCTGGCGGAGGCCGAGCGCCCGCTCATCGGCACCGCCGAGGCTGTATCTGACAGCGGCTTCGCCGCGGGCGGCGTCATCGACCCGGACGTCCTGTGGTCCTGCACCACCTGCGGCGCCTGCGTCGAGCAGTGCCCGGTGGACATCGAGCACATCGACCACATCGTCGACATGCGCCGCTACCAGGTGATGATCGAGTCCGCGTTCCCGTCCGAGGCGGGCACGATGCTCAAGAACCTGGAGAAGAAGGGCAACCCCTGGGGCCTGGCCAAGAAGCAGCGCCTGGAGTGGACGAAGGAAGTCGACTTCGAGGTGCCGGTCGTCGGCAAGGACATCGAGGACCTGTCCGAGGTCGAGTACCTGTACTGGGTCGGCTGCGCCGGCGCCCTGGAGGACCGGGCCAAGAAGACCACCAAGGCCTTCGCGGAGCTGCTGCACATGGCGGGCGTCAAGTTCGCGATCATGGGCGGCGACGAGAAGTGCACCGGTGACTCCGCCCGCCGCCTCGGCAACGAGCCCCTGTTCCAGGAGCTCGGCATGGAGAACGTGGCCGCGCTGAACATGGCGTTCGGCGAGTCCCTCAACGAGGAGGGAGAGGTGGACGAGAGCACCAAGAAGCCCAAGTCCGCCAAGAAGATCGTCGCCACCTGCCCGCACTGCCTCAACACCCTCGGCAACGAGTACCCGCAGCTCGGCGGCGACTACGAGGTCATCCACCACACCCAGCTGCTCCAGCACCTGGTGGACGAGGGCAAGCTGATCCCGGTGACCCCGGTCGAGGGCATCATCACGTACCACGACCCCTGCTACCTGGGCCGTCACAACAAGATCTACACGCCCCCGCGCGAGATCATGAGCGCCGTCCCGGGCCTGCGCCAGCAGGAGATGCACCGCCACAAGGAGCGCGGCTTCTGCTGCGGCGCCGGTGGCGCGCGGATGTGGATGGAGGAGCGGATCGGCAAGCGCATCAACAACGAGCGCGTCGACGAGGCGCTGTCGCTGAACCCCGACATCGTGTCGACGGCCTGCCCCTTCTGCCTCGTCATGCTGACCGACTCCGTCAACGGCAAGAAGAACGACGGCCAGGCCAAGGAGTCCATCCAGGTCGTCGACGTCGCCCAGCTCCTGCTGGAGTCCGTGAAGACCCCGGTCGACCCGGAGGACGCCGCGGAGACGGAGAGCGAGCCGGAGCCGGAACCGGTGAAGTAACAGCCGCGGTACGCCGGACGCCCCCTGCCCGATCGGGTGGGGGGCGTCCGGCGTCATGGCCCACACTGGGGGCAAGGAACCGATCCGGGAAGGCCGCAGGATGATCATCTTTGGCACCAAGGGCTACCTCTACCATCTGGCGATACTCACCCTGGTCTGTGCCCAGTGCGGGAACCCCGCCGCGCACACGCTGCGCAAGCGCGTCACCAAGTTCACGCTCTTCTTCGTGCCGCTGTTCCGGTTCTCGACGAAGTACTCGACGCAGTGCACGTTCTGCGGTGCGGAGCAGAAGCTGACGAAGGAGCAGGCGGAGCAGCTCCAGGCGCAGCCCGCCGGGACCTCCCAGCCGTACGGGCAGCCGCAGCAGCAGCCGTATCAGTAAGTCGCCGGACGCGGCTCAGGTGCGCGCAGCCTGCGGGCGAGCAGGCCCAGCAGCGTGGCGTTGACCAGGCCGGCCGCGGCCGCCCCGGCGGAGAAGACCAGCGGGCTCAGCCACTCGACCGACTCGACGGGCACCGTCAGCAGGAAGGCGAGGCCGCCGAGCGGGGCGGTGGCCATGAACGGCCAGATCGCGGCGAAGCCCACGTCCGGGGCCACATAGGCGGCGTACAGGAAGAAGCCGACCGACGCCGCGACCACCGCGAGGTACCCCCGCGAGAGCCAGTTGTCCGTCGCGGGTGTCAGCAGGGTCCGCAGGCTTCGCCGACGGGGGCGGGCAGAGCGCTCCATGTCTGTTCCTTTTCTCGGTGAGTTCAGTGGGTTCACGCGTGCCGCGCGGCGCGGCTGTCGCGGACGTGGTGGGTGAGGGCGCCGAGCGCGGCCGCGTTCACCAGCGCGCTCAGCAGCAGCCATACGGCAGAGAAGGCGACGGCGAGCACCTGGGCCGCTCCGCCGCCCCCGGTGCCGGGGCCGAAGGGGAGGGCGATCGCCATGGTGGACAGGGGCGCCGTGAGCAGCAGATGGGCCGTGGCGAAGAGGCTGTCGGGGGCGACGAACGCGGCCCCGACCGAGGCGGCGAAGACGCCCAGACAGCCCCGGGCGGGCCAGTTGTCCGTGGCGAGCGTGAGCAGCCGGCGCAGGCGGGAGTCCTTCGGCATCGTGGGTCCCCTGAGGTCGTCGTCCGTGGATCGGTGAGGTCCACAGTGGACCGGCGGGCGCGGCCGGACATGAGTACGCGTACCTAGCGGGGCCGTCGGAGCTACCCACCCCTGTCGCCCTGAGTCGAACACATGCATCATGTCGAGGTCGTTGCCAGTGATGCTGACGAGGTGAGCGGTGCGCATGCGAAGCGGTGGGACCTGTGTGGCTGCCCTGTTCCTGCTCGCCGCCTGCGGGCCGGCCACGGACACCGCGGCCCCCGCGCCCGCCCCCTCCCCGTCGGTGCGTGTCGCCGACGCCCCGGCCGCACTGCCCGTCCCCCGCGGCGACGGCAGCAGGACCCCGGACGACTTCAACGGCGACGGCCACCGCGACCTCGTCCTCGACGACCTCGTCAAGGAGCAGCCCCGCGCCGACGACCCGGGCATCGGCATCGTCTACGGCGGCGCCCGCGGCCTCGTCCCCGGCGCCCGCCAACTCCTCAGCCCCGAGGAGCACGCCACCGCCACCGACGGCCGACTCCCGGCGCTGTTCGAGGCGGAGGCGAGCTGCGACCTGGACGCCGACGGCTTCACCGACCTCGTCGTGTCCACCGATCCGCCCTTCGACGGCCAGGGCCCCCCGCCGGTCCCGCTCCAGTTCCTCTTCGGCTCGCCCGAGGGCCTGACCGGCAAGGCCGTCAAACTCGTCGTCCCCGCCCGCGCCCGCGTCGGCAACGACTGGCCCGACCAGCCGGTGTGCGGCGACTTCGACGGCGACGGCGCGAAGGACCTGGTCCTGCACGCCTCGGGCGGCCGACTGAGCTTCCTGCGCGGCCCGTTCGGCCGTAAGGGCACGCCCAGTGCCGCGGCCGCCCCGATCGCCTCCCCCGGCAACGTCCCCACCGGCCCCGCCACCGACGTCGACCGCGACGGCTACGACGACCTGCTCGTCCGTACGGCGGAAGGCGCCGGTCCCTCCGCCGTCGTCCTCGGCGGACCGGCAGGACCGACCCGCACCGGCGCCGTCCTGCCCGCCGGAACCGACGTCGCCCTCGGCGACTTCGGCCGGGGCAAGGCGCTGGACGCCGCCGTCGGGGCCATGGGCGAAACGTCCCTGCGCTACGACCTCCCCACCGCCGCCCGCGCCACCCTCGCCTCCCCCGGCTCGATGCTCGACGCCGCCGACTTCGACGGGGACGGACTGAGCGAACTCGTCTCCAGCGGCGCACGACTGCGCCTCTTCCCCGGCCGTACGGCAGGACTGTCGACGCGAGGCACGGTGACCGTCGAGCCGCCCGCCTCCGGAACCACCCGCGTCCTGTCCGTCGCCGACCTCGACGGCGACGGGCGGGCCGACCTGACCGTGCGGACGTATCGGAGCGAAACGCGCGACACGGTTGCCGTGTACCCGGGGAAGGAAAAGGGCCTGGTCGCGAGCGAACCGGCGGTCACCTTCTCCACGGCCGGGTTCCTGAGCCGCTGACGTACGGCCGTCACAGATGGTTCAAGAATTTACCGAACACATGTACAACCCTTGGGCATCATGCGGGTCTCCTGATCGCCGACCGAGACGTGAATCGCGGGACAACTCCCGGCGAACGCGACCGGCCGCACCCCCATTGACTGCGGATGCCCCGCCAGGACTCCCCGCATGCAGCAGGAGAACCCGCATGCACCGGACGCTGCGACTCGGCCTCGCGACGGCCACCGCCGCAGCTCTGACGGGCGGGCTGCTCACCTTCACGGCCGCCACCGCGACGGCCGGCACCGCCTCCGGCCTCACCACCACCGGCGCCAGGTCCCTCGCCGCCGCGGGCGTCTCCCTCAAGGGGAGCGCCACCTCCGGCTGGGATCTCGCCAAGTGACGACCCGACACCGTCAGGAGACTCCGTCATGACCCGACGCACCGCCGCCGCACTCGCCGCGACCCTCCTCGCGACCGGCGTCACCCCCCTGTTCCTCACCGCCCCCGCCTCGGCGGCCGTCGCCAAGTACTACGACGACTTCAACGGCGACGGCCGCCGCGACCTGGCGTACTGGGGATACAACGACGACGGCCGGGTCGGCGGCACCGTCACCGTCGTCTACGGCACCGCGAACGGCCCCGGCACCCGCATCCAGCGCATCCACCAGGACACCGCCGGCATCCCCGGCACCGGCGAGGAGGACGACCAGTTCGGCGAGTCCCTGGCCGGCGCCGACCTGAACAAGGACGGCTACGCGGACCTGGTCGTCGGCAACTCGACGGGGCACGTGGGAAGCCAGCAGTACCGCGGCTCGGTGACCATCGTCTGGGGCTCGGCCTCCGGCCTGTCCGGCGGCACCACCCTGGTCCCGAAGACGGGCGCGTACGGCAACTTCGGCCGCGACCTCGCCACCGGCGACTTCACCGGGGACGGCTCGCCCGACCTCGCGGTGGTCGGCGGCGGCGAGACCTGGCTGTACCGCGGCGGCCTCACCAAGTCCGGCGGCACCGGCAGCGTCAGCGAGATCGACACCGGAGCAGCTCGCTGATGCGGGGTTGAGCCGCCCGTCCCGGACTCAACCCCCAATCCCCCCTTAGAGCCCGTGAACAAACTGATCATTTCCGGTGTTTGGCGTCCTTCGTGCCCGCCAGGCGCCGTGACATCAGCATGAT